>CAJXVL010000216.1 GCA_913061205.1 uncultured Flavobacteriaceae bacterium
TTTAATGTACTTAGAGAGTATGTTAAAGATTCTAAGCGTATCAGATTTGAAGGAGATGGCTATGGTAAAGCTTGGGAAATAGAAGCGAAAAAGAGAGGACTTAGTAATCATAGAAGTACTCCAGAAGCATTAAAAGCAAAAGTAGCCGAAAAAACAATTGCCTTATACGAAGAACTAAATATCATGAGCAGAGTAGAAATTGAAGCTCGTTACGAAATAAAAGTAGAAGAGTATTCTATGCGTATTCAAATAGAAGGTAGAGTGCTTGGAGATATAGCTAGAAATCATGTTATTCCAACAGCAATTAAGTATCAAAATATTTTAATTAAAAATGTACAAGGCTTAAAAGAAATTTATGGTAATGACTTTAAAAGATTATCAGTTGAGCAATTAAAATTGATTGAAAAAATTTCTGAGCATATCGAGAAAATCAATATGGGAATAACTGACATGATTGAAGAACGAAAAAAAGCTAATAAAATTAATTCCACTGAACTCTGTGCAGAAGCTTATTGTAATAAGGTCAAGCCCTATTTTGATTCGATAAGGTATCATTGTGATAAGTTAGAACTATTAGTAGATGATGAGCTTTGGCCATTGTCCAAATACAGAGAGATGATCATGCTTAAATAAAATCAGTACTATTTTAGTCATGAAATAGTTACTCCAACATAATAATAGATTTTTTTTCAACAATAGACACTTTCACGGTAAAATGTTTATATAAAAAAATAAAAATTTAACATATTAAATAAAAAAGTCGTTTAGCTGTAGTTAAACGACTTTTTTATTAGATAATCTTTGTTAATAAAAACATTATCAAGAAAATTCCTACCAATATTAAAAATTTACTTAAGGGAACTTCCTTCCAATAGGTTTTAATGGGTCATTAGCTGCTCAAATAGGAAGTGGAGATGATCACTTAAGTGGAGTGCTACAAATTGGAGCAGGAAACATGAGCACTGTTAATCAATCGGGTGGTGGTCCAAGTTTAGACTAAACTCTTAAACTTAAATAAGATATAGAACTATATTTTATTAGTTGAATAAAAATATGCAAGATTTCTTTAAATAGAGGTCTTGCATTTTTTTTGTAAAAGATTGCACCTAGTAATTTATTTAATGCATTACTATCAAAGCAGGCTATAATCAAGTTTTTTCAAAACGCAATCTTCAGTTCCTAATCTTCACTTTAAATAGGACTAATACTATATGACAATTAATAGTTATTACTTCATTATCATACTAAGAGCTTATAACCATCACCTTTTAGGTGTAATTAATTAAACTCCTTTAACTATTATTTACGTACTTATATTAAAAAGGTTAAATTTTATTATGATGCGATAAGATATCATTGTTATATTTAGAATTATTAGTTGACGATGAGCTTTGGCTATTGTCTAAATATAGGAAAATGATTATGTTAAAATAAATTTAACAAAACTTTAACATTTAGAATAAAAAGTCGTTTAGCTGTATTTGAACGATTTTTTTTGTGAGATCATCTTAGTTTCATAAAACCATTAATAAGTAAATTCTTACAAATATGAAATACGGATTTGTAGGAATCCGTCCACAGTTGTTTTGTACGAATTTTACCTATAGATTTGTAGAGCATTAATAGCTAATTATAGTTTTTAATGTTAATTCACAACACTATCCCTCCATTGTGAAATATTAAACTAAAGATTGATAAGATATTTAAATATCTGATGTATTAATTGTAAATAATTATTCTTTAAGCACATTGATTGTGATTAATAAAATACTATTTATCTCTATTATATAAGGTACGGTATTATTCAATCAAAAAACAGATTATTTTACAATAAAAATTTTAACTAAACCAATTAATTATGAAAAAAGTAGTATTAAGCGCAGTAGCGTTAATGATTGCAAGCGTCGGTCTTGCACAAGAAAATTCCAGTGGGGTGGTGCAATTAGGCGTAGATAACGAGTCTACTGTAGTACAAACTGGATATGATAACTTATCTGGAGTTGTGCAGGCAGGTTACATGAATGTATCTACCGTTGACCAATTAGGTGATCAAAATTTATCTCAAGTTGTTTCTGTAGGAGTAAGTAATACAAGTGATGTTGATCAAACGGAAGATGGAAATCAATCAGCTGTATACCAACTTGGACTAAGAAACATGTCTACTGTTAGCCAAAATGGTGAAGGTACATCAAGATCACAGGGTTACAATGAATCTGGAGTTCTTCAAGTAGGTGTTGATAATACATCCACAGTAACTCAAACTAAAAGAGGTAAAAATGAATCTGGAGTTATTCAAATAGGTGCTCGTAACTCTTCTACTGTTATGCAAAAAGGTGATGCAAGCAGATGGAGCAGTAGTTATGGAGAAAATCGTTCTGGAGTTATTCAATTAGGATTAGATAATACTTCTACAGTTTTACAAGATGGAAGAAGAAATGCATCTGGAGTATTACAAGCAGGATTTAAAAATCAGTCTGCAGTTAATCAAGAAGGAGATGATAACATATCTGGAGTTATTCAATTAGGAGGTCTTAATGGATCTGATGTATACCAAGAAGGAGATGATAACACTTCTGGAGTTATTCAAATAGGTTCAACAAATATGAGTGATGTTGACCAAGGAAGAAGCGGTAGAAGTTCAAGAGGTAATACATCTGAAGTTCTTCAAATAGGTGCTAACAATAGTAGTACGGTTAGTCAACAAAGCAAAAGAGAAGGTTTCTTTAGGCCTAGTTATGGATTTAATGAAAGTTCTGTTCGTCAATTAGGATTTAATAATACTAGTGGTGTTGATCAATTAGGAAGAACAAATAAATCTGATGTTGATCAATTTGGAGCATACAATACATCTACTGTAACACAAGATGGAGGTTTCAAAACTTTCTTCTTAACGGCTCAGGGTAATATATCTGATGTATTCCAATTAGGATTAGGTAATTCATCTGATGTTAATCAACAAGGAGTTATTTTTGCTGCAAATGATTCTGAAGTAACTCAAATAGGAGTTTTAAATAATTCTGGTGTTGTTCAAACAGGAGTTACAAATCTTTCTGATGTAATTCAATTAGGAGGTCTTAATGGATCTTCAGTTACACAATTAGGATTAGATAATTCATCTTATGTTTATCAACTAGGAATTGCTAATGGATCTTCAGTTACACAATTAGGAAAAGATAATTCATCTAATGTTGATCAAATAGGAGGTCTTAATGGGTCTATAGTTATACAAACTGGAGATGGAAATACTTCTGATGTTGATCAATTAGGTATTGCTAATGGATCTTTAGTTGCTCAAATTGGAAGTGGTAATGATTCTATGGTTGATCAAGATGGAGGTCTTAATGGATCTTTAGTTTTACAAACTGGAAATGAAAAT
>CAJXVL010000217.1 GCA_913061205.1 uncultured Flavobacteriaceae bacterium
AAGGACCTTCAAAGTGAAATTCAAGATATTTCGGTTGCAGAAAATGACTATAAAATTCAATTTGTTTCTGATAATCCAAATTCGTTATTTTCTGTTTTATTATTAACAGAATTAGTAAACAAAAAAGAAATCTCAAGTGCAGATGCAAGTACTATAATAAATAAATACAGTCCAAAAATTGCTGCAACCCCTAGTTCTAAATCTCTTAAAATCAATATTCAGTCCATGAAAAAGGCAGATATAGGTGGTGTAGCTCCCAATTTCTCTGCACCAAGCCCAGATGGAAATCAATTGGCCTTGAATGATGTTTTAGGAAAATATACGATTATAGATTTTTGGGCATCATGGTGTAAACCTTGTAGAAGAGAAAACCCTAATGTAGTAAAGGTTTATGAGGAGTATCACGATAAAGGATTAAATATTATAAGTGTTTCCTTAGATAAAGCTGGACAAAAAGAAAGATGGATAAAAGCAATTGAAGCTGATAAAATGAATTGGGAACATGTTTCCAACTTAAAAGGGTGGAACGAACCCATAGCGAAAATGTATAACGTACGCTCAATCCCGGCTACTTTTCTTTTAGATGAAAATGGTACTATTATTGCAAAAAACTTAAGAGGAGCTGCCTTAGGAGCAAAGATCGCTACATTATTAGGTAAATAATTAATTAAGTAAAAAACTTACATTAACTTTTGTTACGACTTCTATTTCACCAACCGCTATGGTTTGTTGTTCCATTCCAGAAGTATCAGAGCTCATCATCATCGTTTTTCTATTAACTTGACCTTGATAGTTTGTGTTATTAAATTCAGTGATTAAAACAGCTTTTCCTATGCTTTGATTAAGCACCTTGGTATATTCTTCAGCTTTCATTTGAGCATTTTGCATTGCTTTAATTCTTGCCTGTGATTTCAAGTCATTAATTGTAGACGTAGAAAATGAAATACCATCAATTCTATTTATACCTCTCTCCATTAATCCATTCATTAAAGACTCATAAATTTTTAAATCTTTTAGATAAATAGAAACAGACTGATTTGCTAAATAGTTATAAGTTTTGGTTTGGTAATCGTAATTCTTGTTCAGCCTTACATACTCAGTTTGCACCTGTTTATCTGCAATATTCATGCTTTTAATAAAAGCTAAAACATCATTTATTATAAAATCATTCTTTTGTTTTAACTCTTTTGGGCTTTGTCCTTTATGTTCAACCTGTACTTTAATTGTCACTTCATCTGGCGTCACTTTAACAATACCCACCCCCATGACATTTATTGTTGGCTGTATGATTGTTGTAGGTGTATTATTTTGTGCTATTGCTAAATTGCTCCATAAAATTATTAAAATAAATAAATTTTTTTTCATAATTATTAGATTTAAATTTTTTTAAGTTTAATTAAAAGAAATAGTAGCAATAATGGTACCGCTAATAAAGCAATGATCCACAATTGAGTATTAAATAATGAGGGTGCAAATAAAATAGTTAAGACATAACCTGCCAAAGCTCCTCCAAAATGAGCATCATGGCCAATATTGCCTAAACTCTTTTTCATTCCATAAATAGAATATAACAAGTATAAAATACCAAATACCCAAGCAGGAATTGGAATGGGTATAAAAAACAAATACAAACTCATATTTGGATAAAATAAGATCGCAGAATATAAGATGCCAGATACGGCTCCACTAGCACCAATAGCGCTATAATTGTATTCATTTTTATGAAAATAAAAAGATAATAAATTACCTACTAACAAACTTGCGAGGTAGATTAAAATAAACTTCACATAACCGATAGAACTTATAACTACATCTGCAAAAAAATAAAGGGTCAACATGTTAAACAACAAATGAGAAAAGTCCAAATGCAAAAAACCGGAACTTATCATTCTAAATTGCTCTCCTTTTCTTATTCCCCCTATATTAAACTTATATTTCTCAAAAAAAGAAAAATCTTTAAATCCTTTAAGCGATACAATAACATTCGCAGCTATAATTGCTAATGTTGCCATGTTAATATTTTCCATATAATTTCTTTTACAATAAGACGATAAAATTAGTTAGTTTTGCTTTAAACTATACTATGCAACTACTACTTTATATTTTAATTTATCCATTTTTATGGTTTCTTTCCATATTGCCTACCAGATTACTTTATGCATTGTCTACATTTATATTCTATTGGGTCTATTATGTGTTTGGATATAGAAAAAAAGTGGTCAATGATAATTTAAATCTTTGTTTTCCTAAAAAATCTAAAAAGGAATTAAAAACGATTGAAAAAAAATTCTATCGGCATATGTGTGATATGCTTATTGAATCCATCAAATCAATCAGCATTTCTGAATCTGAAATGAAAAAAAGATTTAAGTTTACCAATATAGAAGAAATTCATAAAATTGAAAAAGCCAATAAAAGCGTCATGTTAATGTGTGCTCATTATGGAAGTTGGGAATGGATATTTATCATTCAAAAACATGTTAACCATAATGGATATGCTATTTACAAACGAATTGAAAACAAGTATTTTGATAGACTAGTAAGAAAAATAAGAGCGAGATATAACACCTATTTAATTACCAATAAAGAAACAATGCCTACATTAAGGCAACATAAAGCAGATGGAATTAAAGCAATTTATGGTTTTCTTTCCGATCAGTCACCTAAAATTGAAAGTACCTATCATTGGAAGGAATTCATGAATATTAAAGTACCTGTTCACACAGGTGCAGAAAAACTTTCCAAAGAATTGGATATGGGAGTTGTATTTTTTAAAACCAAAAAAGTAAAAAGAGGATATTACGAAACGACATTTAAAACTATTACATTAAATCCTAATGAATATGATGATTATCAAATTACAGATATGTTTATTAGCTATTTGGAGGAATTAATTAATGAAGCTCCAGAATATTATCTTTGGACACATAAACGTTGGAAACATAAAGACAAAGTACCTAAAGATTTTCAATAATTAAAACTAGAATTATAAATTTGCAATTAATTTAATTTCACCAATAATTTTATCTGCTAAAAGATCAGCTTCTTCTTGAGATTTTGCTTCGGTATAAATTCTAATAATGGGTTCTGTATTCGATTTTCTTAAATGAACCCAATTATCGTCAAAGTCTATTTTAACTCCATCGATGTTATTTATTTCTTCAGTAGCATATTTTACTTCCATCGCTTTTAATAGCTTGTCTACATCTAATTGTGGTGTCAATTGAATCTTTTTCTTACTCATAAAATAAGAGGTATAGGTTTTTCTTAGCGCACTAACCGAAATTCTTAAATCTGCTAAATAACTTAAAAACAAAGCTATTCCCACTAAACTATCCCT
>CAJXVL010000218.1 GCA_913061205.1 uncultured Flavobacteriaceae bacterium
CGAGATTCCTCTACGTCTCGTGGGCTCGGAGATGTGTATAAGAGACAGATTTTACGATGTTAAAGGAAAAATAAAAGATCAATATGCGCATTTATCAGATAAGGTAGAAACCATCGAAAAAGATATTTTATCAAAATATGCAAATCTTGAAAAGGAAGCAAAAGAAAAATCAGCAACTACTAAAAACATATAAATCTTTTATGATTGATTCAGTAAAAAAATACATCGAAAATAGAATAGAACTTTTAAAACTTGAATTAATAAGCGTTTTAGCTAATGTATCTGCAAAACTTATAAGTTCATTTTTTATATCATTATTTCTTGTTGTTATATGCATGATGTTTAGTTTTTCAATAGCCTATTTTATTGGACATTATTATGAAAATACTGGATTAGGATTTGCTGCTGTTGGCGGTATATATTTTGTAGTATTTTTAATTTATATGATATTTATAAAAAAGAACATTGAAAGCAAGGTAAAGAATGCTATCATAAATGCCGCTTTTAATACTGAAAAAAAAATAATCGAGAAGCACGATGAGTAATAAAACATATGATATAAAATCTTATGAAGATTTAGAGTTAGCAAGAAAAAACCTTAGGTTTTCCATTAAAGAACAAGAACAATCTTTTAAAAACAATCCAATTATAAAGATTGCTGATTCTATTAAAAATAAAGAATCCATAAAAAGTACACTTTTAGAAAACCTTCCAGATATTAAATTTGAAACTGGAGAAAAATTAATAAGTTCTTTTCTTCTTGGCAATAAAGTAACTCGTAATTATTTTGCTGTATATCTTATAGCTAAAGAAATGATACCTTATATCTTTGAAAAAATAAAAGATATCCTAAGTTCTAAGGAAGAAAGTATTGAATCATAAAATAATTTTATAAAAATAGTGTTAATACTTTTCTAAAATAGTTCAATATTAGTACCTAAATACTAATAAATTGTATATTTGTAGCCTATGAATTCGGAAGACATTTCAATAATAAACAAGTTATTAAGTACCTCTAAAAAAATCGTCGTGATAGGTCATAAAAACCCTGATGGAGATGCTGTTGGTTCTTGTTTAGGACTTTGTAATTTTCTAAAGCAAAAAGGGCATCAAGTACAAGTAGTAATGCCCAATGATTTTCCCGATTTTTTAAAATGGATTCCTGAGGCTGCTACCATTATTAATTATGAGCAAAATTTTGAGGATACAAAAACTGCTATTCAACAAGCAGAAATCATTTTCACATTAGATTTTAATGCACTTAATCGTACTGGAAATTTAGCAACTGAGTTAGAACAAGCAACTGCTGATTTTATATTAATAGATCATCATCAACAACCCGATGATTATGCACTAGTAACCTATAGTGATGTTGCCATGTGTTCTACTTCAGAAATGGTTTTTCATTTTATGGAAAAACTAAAAGGTATCCAATTATTAAATAAAAAAATTGCAACTCAATTGTATGTGGGAATCATGACCGATACGGGTTCTTTTCGTTTTTCTACTACAACTGCTACCACGCATAGAGTGATTGCAAATTTAATAGAAGCAGGAGCTGAAAACGCTAGCATTCATCAAAATGTATATGACACTAACAGTCCAGATCGACTTAAATTATTGGGTACTGCCTTAAATAATATGGTAATACTTCCTCAATTTCGCACTGCATATATTACGATATCACAAAACGAGTTAAACAATAATAACTTTAAAAAAGGAGATACTGAAGGGTTTGTTAACTATGCCTTATCGATGTCTGGCGTTATTTTTGCTATTATATTTATTGAAAATAAAAAAGAAGATATCGTAAAAATATCTTTAAGAAGTAAAGGTGATTTTTCGGTTAATGAATTTTCAAGAAACCATTATAATGGTGGAGGCCATTCCAATGCAGCTGGTGGTAGGAGTTTAAAAAAATTACCAGAAACCATTGAAGAATTTATTAGTATATTACCCCTTTATAAAAAAGAATTAAATGAGTCGTAGTATATGTATTTCTTTAGGTATCCTGTTTGCTATGCTCTCCTGTAAAAGTCCTGAGGCAAGAAGACCAATTCAAAGTAATTCAGGGTCTTTTATAACAAAATCAATAGAAAGAAATAAAGCGATTTTTGAAAAAGAAAAATTACAAATAACTCAACTATTAGATGCCAATAAAGACCAGCCTTACCATTCTTCAGAAACTGGTTTTTGGTATTATTACAATTTAAAAGATACCATACAAACTAAAATACCAGAACTTGGAGATCTTGTAACGTTTAGTTACGATATAAAAAGACTAGATGGAACTGCGGTACTTTCAAAAGACGAAATTGGCATACAAAATTGTATTGTAGATAAAACCAATCAAGAATTAATTTCTGGAATACGAGATGGACTTAAATTAATGAAACAAGGAGAAACCATTACTTTCCTATTCCCTTCCTATAAAGCTTTTGGATATTACGGAATCGACAATAAACTAGGAACTAATGTTCCTGTTCAATGCACAGTAACTTTAAATAAAATAAATCAAACAAATGAAAACTACTAGAATTATGAAAAAACTATCATTTTTAATATTAATACTTACTTTAGGTTTGGCATCTTGTCAAGAAAATAAATACCCAGATCTAGATGATGGGGTTTACGCAGAATTTAATACCAACAAAGGAGTATTTGTAGCAAAATTACATAATGAAGAAACACCGCTTACCGTTGCTAATTTCGTAGAGTTAGCAGAAGGAAAAAATGAGTTGGTAGATTCAGCATACCAAGGAAAAAAGTATTATGATGGATTAAATTTTCATAGAATCATAAAAGGCTTTATGATTCAAGGTGGAGACCCATTAGGTAATGGTTCTGGTAACCCAGGCTATACATTCCCTGATGAGTTTTCAGATAGTTTAACACATAGTAAAAAAGGAATACTTTCTATGGCCAATTCTGGACCAGGGACCAATGGGAGTCAATTTTTTATCACCTTAAAAGAAACACCTTGGCTAGATGGTAAGCACTCTGTTTTTGGAGAAATCGTAATCGGTCAAGATATCGTTGATTCTTTAGGAGTTGTTGAAACTTCAAAACCGGGAGACAAGCCAGTTGACCCTGTCATTATTAATGAACTTAAGATCATTAGAGTAGGTGATGTTTCGTTATTATCATTTAATGAAGCGATGACTGCTGCTGAAGAAAAAGTAAAAGAAGAACAAGCTGCTAGACTAGTTATTGCTGCCACAACTGCTGAAGTTTTAGCTAGTGATCTTGAAAAAGGAAAAGAGATGCCTTCTGGAATAAAAGTATATTTTAATAAGAAAGGATCTGGTGTAAAACCAG
>CAJXVL010000219.1 GCA_913061205.1 uncultured Flavobacteriaceae bacterium
CAACTATCATGACAGATCCTTCTATGGCAGATCATGTGTATTTGTTGCCACTTACGACAAAATCTATTATTCAAATTTTGAAAGAACATCCACAAATTGATGCAGTTTTACCGACAATGGGAGGTCAGACAGCCTTAAATTTATGTATTGAAGCTGATGAAAAAGGAATTTGGGAAGATTTTGACATTGAAATTATCGGTGTAAATATAGACGCAATTAATATTACAGAAGATAGAGAGCAATTTAGAGAATTGATGCTTAAAATAGGAATTCCTATGGCTCCTCAAGCTACCGCTAATTCGTTTTTAAAAGGTAAGGAAATTGCTCAGGAATTTGGTTTTCCTTTGATTATTAGAGCTTCTTATACTTTGGGTGGTGCTGGTGCATCTTTTGTGCATAAAGAGGAAGATTTTGATGAGTTACTTACACGTGGTTTGGAAATATCTCCTATTCATGAAGTGATGATTGATAAAGCTTTAATTGGATGGAAAGAGTTTGAATTAGAGCTGCTTAGAGATGCAAATGATAATGTAGTTATTATTTGTTCTATAGAGAATATGGATCCAATTGGGATTCATACTGGAGATTCTATTACGGTAGCTCCTGCAATGACTTTAAGTGACAAAACATACCAAAAAATGCGTAATATGGCTATTCATATGATGCGTAATATTGGTGATTTTGCTGGAGGATGTAATGTGCAATTTGCAATTTCGCCAAATAAAAACGAAGATATTATTGCTATTGAGATCAATCCAAGAGTATCGCGTTCTTCTGCATTAGCGAGTAAAGCAACAGGATATCCTATTGCAAAAATAGCAGCTAAACTCGCTATAGGTTATCATTTGGATGAATTAGAAAATCAAATTACTAAATCGACATCTGCGTTATTTGAGCCAACATTAGATTATGTTATCGTTAAAATACCACGTTGGAATTTCGATAAATTTGAGGGTAGTGATAGAACTTTAGGTCTTCAAATGAAATCTGTTGGCGAGGTGATGGGAATAGGACGGTCATTTCAAGAAGCGTTGCATAAAGCAACTCAATCTCTTGAAATTAAACGAAACGGTTTAGGTGCTGATGGAAAAGAGAACAAGAATTATGAAGAAATTATAGAAAAACTAACCTATGCATCATGGGATCGTGTGTTTATTATTTATGATGCCATAAAAATGGGAATTCCGCTAAGTAGGATTTATGAAATCACAAAAATTGACATGTGGTTCTTAAAACAATATGAAGATTTACATCTTCTTGAAAAGGAAATTTCTACTTTTAACATTGATACTATCAACAAAGAATTATTATTAGAAGCTAAACAAAAAGGTAATGGAGATAGGCAAATAGCTCATATGCTAGGTTGCTTAGAGAGTCAAGTATATAAAAAGCGTGAAGAATTAAATATCAATCGTGTTTATAAATTAGTTGATACCTGTGCCGCTGAATTTAAAGCTAAAACACCCTATTATTACTCTACCTTCGAGAATGAAGTAGAAACTGCTGGTGGTCATCGTTTTTCAGATAACGAAAGTATAGTTACTGATAAAAAGAAAATTATAGTTTTAGGTTCTGGCCCAAATCGAATAGGACAAGGAATAGAATTTGATTATTGTTGTGTTCATGGCATTTTAGCTGCTGCTGAATGTGGCTATGAAACCATCATGATAAATTGTAACCCAGAAACGGTTTCAACAGATTTTGATACTGCTAATAAATTATATTTTGAACCCGTATTTTGGGAGCATATTTATGACATTATAAAACATGAAAAGCCTGAAGGTGTGATCGTTCAATTAGGAGGTCAAACTGCTTTAAAGTTAGCTGAAAAATTGACTAAATATGGTGTAAAAATTATAGGAACAAGTTTTGAGTCACTTGATTTAGCTGAAGATAGAGGTCATTTTTCTAAATTATTAAAAGAAAATAATATTCCTTTCCCTGAATTTGATATTGCTACAACAGCAGACGAAGCTTCGGCAATAGCAGATGTTTTAGACTTCCCAATATTGGTAAGACCCTCTTATGTATTAGGAGGACAAGGGATGAAAATTGTGATTAATAAGGAAGAATTAGAAAAACATGTAGTCGATTTATTAAGGCGTATGCCCGGTAATCAGTTGCTTTTAGATCATTATTTAGATGGAGCAATTGAGGCTGAAGCAGATGCAATATGTGATGGTGAAGATGTTTATATTATTGGAATTATGGAGCATATAGAGCCCTGTGGTATTCATTCTGGAGACAGTAATTCTATTTTACCACCTTTTAATTTAGGAGAGTTTGTAATGCAACAAATTAAGGACCATACTAAAAAGATAGCATTGTCGTTAAATACGGTAGGTCTAATAAACGTTCAATTTGCCATAAAGGAAGACATCGTTTATATTATTGAAGCCAATCCAAGAGCTTCTAGAACAGTTCCTTTTATCTCAAAAGCTTATGGAGAACCTTATGTAAATTATGCTACTAAAGTGATGCTTGGAGAGAAGAAAGTAAAAGATTTTAATTTCAATCCAAAATTAGAAGGCTATGCAATAAAGCAACCTGTATTCTCATTTAATAAATTCCATAACGTAAATAAACAATTAGGGCCAGAAATGAAGAGTACTGGGGAGAGTATACTTTTTATTGATAGCTTAAAAGATGATCAATTTTATGATCTTTATTCTAGAAGAAAAATGTATTTGACTAATTAATTTAGCTATATCGTTTTAATGAATCAATACGAAAACTCAGAGATAAGAAAATTGGACCATGGAGTTTTCTTATTTGAAATAAATGTGGTTAGGATATTTTAATAAATCGTTAAAGTGGGGTGAAGAGTTTTCTTCAACATTCGTTATAAGACATTTAGTATCCCCCAAAAAATAAAAGATGCATAACGCTCAACGTAATCTTGTTTAACATACCTCCGTTGATATCCATTTAATTTTTTTATAATTTCTGTTTCCTTATCTAAAATTGAAAAGCTAAGTATTTGAGCACCACTAATCCCTTGGCTTGTTTCTCCTTCCCAAGTTTTAAAAAATACGGCTCGATTACTTATTTTTATCAACTCTCCTGAACGAGTTCCTTGACTATAATGGATATAGTAAATAAAGGCAAACCAAGCAATAACTAAAACAATAATGGCAGCTAATAGCTTGTAGAGTGCTTTTTCAATGATATTTATATTTGAATGCTACAATAATATTTAATCTTCCTCTTTAGATCTTAATAAAATTTGCTCTGGTATTGACTTTTTTGCTTTAGCACCCA
>CAJXVL010000220.1 GCA_913061205.1 uncultured Flavobacteriaceae bacterium
GCTCGTTTTCATAGTAAAATGGGAGAGACTTTTGTGATGCCAGAAGCAAAAGTACAAGAAAACACAATGTTGATTCCCGGTACGGATGGAGCAAAAATGAGTAAATCTAAAAGTAATATTATCGATATATTTTTAGCAGATAAAAAGCTTCGCAAACAAATTATGGGAATACAGACAGACAGTATTCCTATGGAAGATTCTAAAAATCCTGATGAGTGTAATGTTTTTAATTTATATAAATTAATAGCCTCGGAAAGTCAAATAAAAGTAATGAGAGCTAATTATGAGGGTGGTAATTATGGATATGGTCATGCCAAGCAAGCTTTATACGAATTGATTATTAATAAATTTTCTACAGAAAGAGAAACGTATAATTATTTTATGGAAAATTTGGATGAAGTAGATAAAGCTCTAGCAGTTGGAGCTAAAAAAGCGAATGCAGTTGCTAATGAGGTTTTAAACAGGGTAAGAAAAAAACTAGGCTTATAAATACTATATTAACTCAAACAGTTTGCCAGGTAAAGGACGAATGATTCCTTTTAATTCCATAGTAAGCAAAATTGAAGCTAATTTATAAGTGGGCATATAACATTTTAGCGCAATAGTATCAAGATCGCCCCTAGTCATTTCTTTTAAAAAATTAAAAATCATTTTTTCTTCTTCAGAAAGTTCCAAAAATAATTGAGTTTGTAGGGTTTGTATGTTTTTTTCCTCTAATTCCCAACCTAACATATATATCAAATCGGCAGCACTGGTAATCATGTTAGCTAGTTGAGATTTGATCAAGTTATTACATCCCTGACTTTGTAAATCTGTAGATCTTCCTGGTAAAGCAAAAACATCTCGATTATATGAATTAGCAATATCTGCTGTAACCAAACTTCCTCCTTTAAAAGCAGATTCAATAATAATAGTTGCTTGTGAAATACCAGCAATAATTCTATTTCGTTTTAAAAAATTAGTTTTATTAAATGCATCACTACTCCAAAATTCAGAAATAAAGCCACCATTATTCATTACATTATTCACATATCTTTTATGTTTTTTCGGATAAATTTGATTCAGTCCGTGAGCTAAACAAGCAACTGTTTGCAAGCCATTTTCAATTGCTGCTTTATGAGCAGTAATATCTACTCCATAAGCAAATCCCGAAATAATAATAGGATTAATAGGAGCGAGTTCTTCTATTAATTTTTCGCAAAAAACCTTTCCATAGTTTGTGATTTTACGCGCACCAACAATACTAATTATTTTATTCTTCTGAAGATCAATATTGCCTTTTTGAAAATATAATATGGGCCCATCAATGCAATGTTTTAATCTTTCTGGATATAAATTATCTTTAAAATAAAGCCAATCCAATTTATTTTCCTCGATAAAACGCATTTCTTCATCTGCTTCATCTAGTTGAATTTTTTTAGAAATCTCTTTCAATTTGAAACTACCGACACCACTTATTTTCAGTAGATTGGATTTTTTTTCGTTAAAAATTCCTTCAGCAGAACCCACTTGATGGATTAATTTTTTAGCAGTAGCATCCCCAATATTAGGCACACGTTGCAAAGCTAACGTATAGCGTAATTCGTTTTTCGATAACATATTTGATATTTAACAGGGAGAGACTTTAAAAATAATGAATTTAAACTGTTAATAAAAATCTGTTATTAAAATTGAATAAAAATAAAAATCAACTATATTTGTTTTGATGCAAATAACCACTTACATAAACGATTTACTTTATCGCTACGAATGTGTAATTATTCCTGGATTTGGAGCCCTATTAACTCAGTATCAATCTGCAAAAATTGATAGTGAAAATAAAACCTTTTATCCTCCTTCAAAGACCTTATCGTTTAACAGACAATTACAAACTAATGATGGCTTATTAGCAAATTATATTGCTTCTGTTGAAAAATGCACTTATGAAACTTCACTTCAGAAGTTAAGAAATTATACAGGAAAATTATCTCTACAATTATCTGAAGGAGATTTAGTGTCTCTAAGTAATATTGGAGATTTTCATTTAAATGAAGAAAATTCGGTGCAGTTTATACCTTCTTCTAAACAAAACTTTAGTACAGCATCATTTGGATTAACGTCAATTGTAACTTCTAAAGTAACACGAGAAGTTGATAAGGAAACCGTTGAGCCTTCAGAAGAAAAAGCTCCAGTTTACCTAATACCAGAAAGACATGCAAAGAAATCGTATTTAAAATATGCAGCAATAGCTTTAGTTGCTATTTCAATTGCAGGATTTAGTGGGATGAAATTATATGAAGGAGAAGTACAAAAATATAATTTTGCTGAAAAACAAAAAGCAAACTCAATTGTAGAAAATCAAATTCAAGAAGCTACTTTTAGTTTTGAAAATCCGTTGCCAATTTTAAATATTACTTTTAAAAAGCAAACTGGTAAATATCACATTATCGCTGGTGCATTTAGAGTTGAATCAAATGCAGATAAAAAAATCCAACAACTTCGTGAGAAGGGATTTACTCCTACACTCATTGGAGTTAATAAATATGGCTTACATCAAGTAGCATATGAGAGTTTTCAAGAACGATTAGATGCGCTAAAGAATCTTAGAAAGATTAAAAATACTCAAAATCCAGATGCCTGGTTATTAGTAAAAGAAATAGAAAAATAATTCTTCTCTATTAAAGATATCTTGTTCCTGAGATAACTTTGTACATTTGCAAAAAATAAATACTATGACTTCAAGAACACCAAGCGAATCGTATACCGTAGTAACCGATTTGGTTTTACCTAGTGAAACCAATCCAGTTGGAAATATGTTTGGTGGTGAGTTATTAGCTCGTATGGACAGAGCGGCAAGTATAGCCGCAAGAAGGCATTGTAGAAGAATTGTAACAACAGTATCTGTTAATCATGTTGCTTTTAGTAAAATGATACCTTTAGGAAGTGTTGTTACTATTGAGGCAAAAGTATCTAGAGCTTTTAAAAGTTCTATGGAAGTAGTAATGGATATTTGGATAGAAGACCGTGAAAGCGGAATGAGAAACAAATCCAATGAAGGAATTTATACTTTTGTTGCAGTAGATGAATCTGGTCAACCAGTTCCAGTCCCCCTTATAACTCCTGAAAGCGATCTTGAAAAAGAACGTTTTAAAGCTGCCTTAAGAAGACGTCAATTAAGTTTGGTAATTGCCGGAAAAATGAAGCCAGCTGAAGCCACTGAATTAATAGC
>CAJXVL010000221.1 GCA_913061205.1 uncultured Flavobacteriaceae bacterium
ATTGGACATTTTCAATTTTATAAAAAAAAAGGAGTAAAAAAATAAAAATTACAAAAACTATTGTAGAATAAGGACTTAAAATCATTTTTTACATAAAAAATAGCGCATTAAACTGGCTTTTTTAATAAAAATTGTCTCCCAAAAATATTCTAACTATATTTACAATTAATTTATAACTAATTATTATGAGTAACGGAACAGTAAAATTTTTCAATAATTCTAAAGGATTTGGATTCATCACTCCAGAAGAAGGTGACAAAGATGTATTTGTGCATGTAAATGGACTAGTTGATGAAATCAATGAAGGTGACAAAGTAAGCTTTGATGTAGAAGAAGGTCCAAAAGGATTGAATGCAACAAATGTTAAAGTAATTTAATCGATTACTTTAAGCATATTAGTATTTAGGAGCTTGTCCATCTGGACAGGCTTTTTTGTTTTAGCACAAGAATATTTTTTTAAATAAGATATTTATTATTGCCCCTAGGGTTCAGTTAAAAAAATTAAAATAGATGGGTTTCTTCACAGGTTTAATATTCTAGCTTTTTACTTTTGAAAGAATTTAAATCGTCCCAAAGTCAATGCCTTATATAATTACTGCTTATAAAATAAGAGCTAAGTGTTTTATTTTCAGTATATTTATAACTATAACAAAAAAACATTTTAATTATGAGCATTTTAGCAACTTTAATTATTGGAGCCTTAGCAGGTTGGTTAGGCAGTGAGTTTTATAAAGGAAGTGGACTGGGTTTAATAGGTAATATTGTAATAGGTATTATTGGAAGTATCGTAGGGTCTAGCCTTTTAGGTTATTTAGGCGTTAGTTTAGGATCTGGTTGGATAAGTGATGTTTTAACAGGTGCTATTGGAGCCGTTGTGATTTTATTTTTGTTTAATTTAATTTTTAAGAAATAGTAGTTTCTCTAGCCAATAGTTTAGTACTATTGATTTTTTTAGGAATTGTGATGCATTAATTTTCGAATCTCAAGGTGCAATGCTTAAAGCAAGTGAATTAATATCTGTAAATTCTAATTTTGAAGAAATAAAGCCTATTGTGTAATCTAACAGTTCAACTATGGAATTGAATATTTGTTCTTTACAAGCTATTCAACGTATTCTATAGCTGGTAAATTGAAAAAAAGGGAAACTATATTTTAGTTTTTAATTATTATTCCAAATCTGTAAAATTCTAAAGTATTAAAAGAAGCTACTCCAGTTACTTATTAAATCCCATATAAAAAATCCAAGGAAAATACATGAAACTAAAAGTTTCATAAAGGTAGAAGCAATAAAACCCAATAAGGATCCAAAAGCTGCTTTTAAAGCTTGGGGTCCTTCTGTTTTATTAAAAACAACTTCACCTATAAATGCTCCCGCAAAAGGGCCGGTTAAAAATCCAAATGGGATGGGAGATAGTAGCCCAATAATTAATCCTAATACAGCTCCAATAGCACCCGCTTTACTTCCTCCAAATTTTTTGGTGCTTATGGATGGCATCCAATAATCTAGTAAAAATATACCGATGGCAATAATAAAGGTGACTCCTAAAAACCAATAATTATTAGGGATGGCTTTGGTTAGTTCTAATAACAACAATCCTAACCAACCAAAAGGAGGTCCTGGAAGTATCGGTAAAATACTACCTACAATTCCTATGATGCAGAAGCTTAAACCTATGATTATTAATACAACATCCATATTAATTCCCTGTAAAAACAGGAATTTATTTAAATTATTATTGTTTTACAAAGATAAATAAAACAATAATCAATCAAAAAATGAATGATTATGATACTGCATTCCAAAAAAGCCAAATTGAATTCCTATTCTACTTTTTTGATTTTATGTAATAATTATAAATGTTATGTTGTAATTTGATGGGATTTACTATTTTTAGCCTATGAAAGTAGTACATACAACTTTCAACTCCCAAATGGATTATAAATAGAAAACAGAATTGACCTATTTTATAAAATAATTTCGCCACATGAAAAACAAACTATTTCTTTTCGTTTTTGCATTATTATTAAATGGCACTCAACTTTTTGCACAAGAAATTAATTGGATGACTATTGAAGAAGCTGAAGCAGCAGTTAAAAAAGAGCCCAAAAAAATATTTATTGATGTGTATACGGATTGGTGTGGCTATTGTAAAAAAATGGACGCAAAAACTTTTAAGGATAAAGAACTCATTGAATACCTAAATAAAGAGTTTTATTGTGTAAAACTAGATGGAGAGGATAAAAACACACTTGTTTTTAAAGAAACAGAATTTAATTTTGTAGATAAAGGTAGAAGAGGTTATAATGAGTTGCCTGCTAATTTTTTAAAAGGGAAGTTAAGTTATCCGACCTTTGTTTATTTAAATAAAGAATTAGAAGTATTATTAGTAATGCCTGGTTATAGAGAAGCTAAAGAAATGCTTCCTATTGTCACTTATTTAGGAGATGATATTTATAAAGAAATGAAATGGGAAGCCTATGTAAAAGAATCTAAAGGAAAACAATTGAATTAAGATGAAAGTAAAAAACTGTTTAGTTTTAGTTGTTTTATCTGTTTTAATTCCATCTTGTCAATTCTTTGAAACTGAGAAAATTTCATCTGAAACATTTCTTGAAGAAGAAATAAAATCTATTAATTGGAAAGATGTAGATCAATATCCTGTCTTTTTAAATTGTGACACATTTACTGAAAAGAAACAACAAAAAAGCTGTTTTGAAAGCACACTTTCAGCTCATCTGTATCAAGTTATAAATTCAGAAAAAATGACGGTAACCAATGACCTTAACGAAACACTTGTTTTAGGTTTTTTGGTTGATGAAAAAGGAAAAATTGCTATTACCTCCATGAAAATAGATAGTTTGTTAAAAGTCCAAATCCCATTATTAGCGACTACTATCATGGAAGGAATAAAAACATTACAGCCCATTGCTCCTGCTTATAAACGAGGAATACCTGTAAAAACAACATTTAAACTACCTTTAGTAATTAAGACAAGCAATTAAAGATTAAATGTATAGCCCAAAGAACAGTCTAATGGAAATTCACTGTTAGATTCTTGAATAATGCTCATAAAGTCATGGTACATAAAAGTTAAATATCCATTAAGAGCAACCAAAAGATATTGTTTAGATTTATAACATAGTGCGAACATAAAAAGCTAAATTAGTAAATCTTTAATTTG
>CAJXVL010000222.1 GCA_913061205.1 uncultured Flavobacteriaceae bacterium
CTTCTTTAACTTTACTTTTCCTTCGAATCCCAGCAGTATCTACTAAATTAAATTCAAAACCGTATCGGTTATAATGAGTATCAATACTATCTCTAGTAGTACCAGCAATATCAGTTACAATGTATCTATTCTGTCCAATTAAAGCATTAATAAAGGAAGATTTTCCAGCATTAGGCCTCCCAACAACTGCGAAACGAGGCAATTCACTTTCCTCTTCAACTTCTTCTTCTTCAGGTAGCACCTCTATTAAATCATCCAATAATTCTCCAGTACCACTACCATTAATACTAGACATGATATAGTATTTTTCATATCCTAGCGAATAAAATTCAACAGCGTCATTGGTTCGTTTGGCACTATCTACTTTATTAACTACTAAAAAAACAGGTTTGTCGCATTTTCGCAAAAGCTTTGTAACATCTTCATCCATTCCAGTAACTCCAGAAACAACATCCGTCATAAATATAATGGCATCGGCTTCATCAATAGCTAGTTCAACTTGCTTATCAATTTCCGATTCAAATACATCATCACTTCCAACAACATATCCTCCGGTATCTATTAATGAAAAAACTTTTCCATTCCAATCACTTTTTCCATAATGACGATCTCTGGTAACACCACTAACAGCATCTACAATTGCTTCTCTACGTTGAATTAATCTATTAAATAAAGTAGATTTCCCTACGTTTGGTCTTCCTACAATGGCTACTATACTCATATCTTTTTTATTGGCTGCAAAGGTAAGCTTTACTATTTGAAGAAAAAACTCTAAATCGCAATCCAATTTCGTTGCATACGAGTCTAGAAAATGAACTAATACAAAGAACAAAATTTAAAATTGAGATTACTAAAAAGAATAAAGATGCCTTAAAAACTACCGAAAACACTAAAGAGTTACAAAAACACGTTGTAGATTCAAGAATTGATCATCATGTTTTTATTCGGTTCCCAAATAAAGAGCAACATTTTTAGTCTCCACAATGATACCTTGAGATTGATGAATTAGATATTACAAAAAGCGAATTAAAGAAATTATTTAGAGCAAAACCTTCTGCTTGGACAGGGTTGATGTTTTTTTATTTTGCTGTAATCCGCTTTTTTGTAACTGTTGGTATTTAAGCTTATGGTAAATAGCTACTGATTATAGCCAAAACGTTTTAATTGACGATCGTTACTCCGCCAGTTTTTATTCACTTTTACATAGAGTTCCATATGGACTTGCTTACCAAAGAATTTTTCTAAATCTTTTCTCGCCTCTACTCCTACTCTTTTTAGGGCAGATCCTTTATGACCAATAATGATACCTTTTTGGGTTTCACGCTCTACCATAATAACACTTCTAAGCCTAATGATATTTTCTTCTTCAAAAAACTCTTCGGTATCAATTTCTACTGAATAAGGTATTTCTTTTTTATAATGCATTAAGATTTTTTCACGAATGATTTCATTCACAAAAAAACGTTCTGGCTTATCTGTTAATTGATCTTTTGGATAAAAAGCTGGAGATTTTGGAAGCACATCAATAATACGCTTAAAGACTTCTTGAACCCCAAAATCTTCAAGGGCAGAAATTGCGAATATTTCGGCATTGGGAACTTGATTTTGCCAAAGTTCTAAAGATTCTTTTAGCAATTCTTCGTTTCCTTTGTCTATTTTATTAATAAGTAAGAGAACAGGAATCTTGGCACTAGTAATCTTATTGAAAAACGCTTCATCCTTTAACGCTTTCTCGCCCAATTCTACCAAGTAAAGTAATACATCGGCATCTTCAAAAGCAGACTTCACAAATCCCATCATACTTTCTTGTAATTGATAAGCAGGCTTTATTATACCGGGCGTATCACTCAAAATCATTTGAAAATCATCTCCATTAACAATCCCTAAAATACGATGACGAGTCGTCTGAGCTTTGGAAGTAATAATAGAAAGTCGTTCCCCTACAAAAGCATTCATCAAGGTGCTTTTTCCAACATTTGGGTTTCCAATTATATTAACAAATCCCGCTTTATGAGTCATAGGTTATTATTTCCTGCAAAGATAAGCTAAACTCTTAATTTAACCTCAAAGCCATCGAACAAAACAGTGATGTTTGTTAGTGTTGTATATAAAATTCACGCAGGTAAAGGATTTGATGAAATGAGTCTAAAAATTTACTGGATAAATATTGAAAGTAATAGGTTTAGTTGTTATTAATTTACAATAGTTGAGTTATAGCCACAGGTAAAAAATCGTTAAAGCATAAAAACTCTATTAATAGCTTTCGCATATTTTATTATGCTGTATAAATTTAATAAATCAGGTTAAAGAGTTGGAACCCCGTTTGAAACTAAAGATATTGAAGCAACTTCATAAATATCTGTTTTAAAATTTACCAAATTAGGATGTGCTGCAATACCTTTCCAAAGATCAGAATTTAAATAGTTATTTAAATCATCCTGATTTTTAAAATAATAAACTCCTCCAAAAACACCATTATCAACATTACCAATAAAGGTTTTTCCAATTAAACCATCAATTTTACCAGGTGAAAAATTAGAAACAACCTCTGAGCCTAATTCAGAATGTGCCTCTAAGGTCATGTCTTTTAATTCATAATTCACTATTAATAAGGCCGTATTTTCTTTTATTACAGCGGGTTCTTCCACTTTTTTAACTGGAGCTTCTTCCACTTTTTTAGTTTTGTTATTACAAGATATTGTCAAAAAAAGTACGGTCAAGAATAAAATATTTTTCATTTGGATAATAATTTGATTAGTATTTAAATATAGTAATAAATAAATTAAAGTGCTCTTAACTCTTTTGCAAATTTAAGATATTCTTCAATTTTTTTTTCTTTAAATATTTGCGGACTACTTATAATAGCAGACTTAATAGCAATTTGAGTGTCATCTAAAATAGATTCATCTATGGAATAAATAGAAAATAAATACATTTCAATTATAATATTTAATGATGAAAGCCCTTTATCTAGGGCGATGTAACGAGTACTTTTTTTTGTACCTAAAGGAGTTATCTTTTCAAGAAATCCTTCTTTAACTAGAAAATCTAATCTGACAGTAAGAATATTAGTAGCTATTTTTTCTTTTGAGGACTTAAATTCTTTAAATCTAGATTTTTTATGCAAAATAGCGTCTCTCATTATAAGA
>CAJXVL010000223.1 GCA_913061205.1 uncultured Flavobacteriaceae bacterium
TTCTTTTGGAAGTTTTATTTTTTTAGGAGACAAGCAAATCCAATCCCAAGTGCCTGATAGCTTGTAGGCTCCAGAAGTTTCAATATGCACTTGCATTTCTTTTTCTTTAAACAAAGAAGTTAAGTGATTCATATCCCAAGTTAAAGGCTCACCTCCAGTTACCACGACTGTATTAGAATAAGTAGCGGCATTATCTGCAATAAGTTGTGTATTTGTTGGGGGATGCAGATCTGCATTCCAGCTTTCTTTAACATCACACCAATGACAACCTACATCGCAACCACCAATTCTTACAAAATAAGCGGCTGTGCCTTTATGATAACCTTCTCCTTGTATGGTGTAAAACTCTTCCATTAAAGGAAGCATTTCACCTTTACGAACTAACTCTTTAATTTCTTTTTGCATTGCAGCAAAGGTAGAAATTAAAAGCTAGATTTTTAATGGTATTTTTTTTATTACTATTGCAATTGCAATAAGAAATAATTAAAAAAAAATTGAAAAAAATTGCATCCTAATAATTTAATCATAATTGATAAAATACAAATTCGATTTTAGTAGTTTTGACATCTAAATCAAATAATAGAATAAAATGATTAAAAAAATATTTTTTATAGGACTAGTGGTTTTTTTGTTTGTTCAATGCGCTAAAGAAAAAGATCCATTTTTAATTTCAAATAACGCGGTGGGTAATTTAACCATCGGAATGAAAATAAAACAAGTAGATTCTATTTTCGCTATGGATTCTATTGTTAGACTAAGCCCTAGACAAAATAAATCATCGTCTTTTGGTGAATTAGAAATTTATGAAAAAAGTGGTAAAAAGTTATTGCTTATATCCCCTAGGAATAATTATGATCCAGATGCATTAATCGAAAATTTTCAATTTTTTGATGATCGATACAAAACTGTTAAAGGATTAAATATTAATAGTACTTTCAAAGACATAAAAGAGAATTATGAAATCGCTAATATTGAAACTACATTAAGCACAGTGCTTATTTTCTTAAAAGACAGTGATCTATTTATTAATATTGATAAAAAAGAGCTTCCTGAAAATTTTCGTTACAATCCGAATCTAGTCATTGATGTTACGAATATTCCAAACGAAGCAAAAATTAAATATTTTATGTTATCATGGAAAATTGATGACCTTGAAGAAAAAGAGTAACTACGAGAACAAATAAATTGACATCAATCTAATGTTTGAAGGTTTTGTTTTTAATTTAAGTTTTATTATTACTATTTGTTTTTTCTCTACATTTACAAGGGCTCTCTAAAATTATTTAAACTAATGCTTAGTAAGGAAGAAAAAAACAAATACCGCGAAGAGTTATTTAGACATTTAGATGGTATTGCTGTTGCTCCAATCGCTTTTTCATTAAGAGAAAAAGGAGTATTGGATTTTATTTTAAAAAAACAATATTTTCTTCTTTCTGAAATCACTAAAAAATTCAACGCAAACGAAGGATATCTAAACGTAGGTCTTAGAATGTTAGCCTCTCAAGGTTGGCTTAATTATGATGTGGACAATTTAAAAAATACAGTCACCATCTCTCAAAATAATAAAAGTAAAATAGCTTTTAAGCATTTTATTTTATACGAAGATGTGGTCCATTTTTTAAAAACCTCTAAAGAATTTCATCCAAGAAGTTTAGATAAGGATCAAGTTTCAATCATTGATAGAATCTTTGTAAATTATAAAAATAAAAAATACGAACCAACTTCAAATAACCCAATAGAACGAGAAATACAACAACAAATTGAAAGTCATATTGAAGGTATTTTAGTTGGACCTTTAATTGTATTTTTAGGTATGGACGGAATGTTCCATAAATATTTTATGGAAGCTTCCTTTAGTGCAGAAGAGTTTCATGAAGACCCAGAAAGCTTTTCCAAAATATTAAATTTCTTATATTATTTAGGTTGGTTTACTAAAAGTAAAGAGCATTATAAATTCACCAATAAAGGATTCTTTTTTGCTAGAAGATCTTCAGCATATGGAGTAACCGTTTCTTATATTCCGACATTTAGAAGAGCAGAAGAGTTGATGTTTGGTAATGCAAATGTGTTAGGCAGTTCTATTCCAAGTTCAGGAGAAACTCATGTGGATAGAGAGATGAATGTTTGGGGAAGTGGAGGAGCACATGCTGCCTATTTTAAAAAAATAGATGAAATTATTATTACTTTATTTAATAAACCAATTGAAGAACAACCTAAAGGTATTTTAGATATGGGTTGTGGTAATGGTGCTTTTCTAATTCATTTATTTGAAGTCATAGAGCAAAGAACAAAACGCGGAGCTTTATTAGAAGAGTATCCCCTGTTTTTAGTCGGTGCAGATTATAACAAGGCTGCCTTAAAAGCAACTCGTTCAAATCTTGTAAAAGCAGATATTTGGGCAAAAGTGATTTGGGGAGATATTGGAAATCCAAAACAACTACAAGAAGACATTTATACCAATTATAATATTAAATTAAGTGATTTATTAAATGTAAGAACCTTTTTAGATCACAATCGCCCTTGGTCACATCCAAATCAAGTAGAAGCAAACAGAATTAGTACATCACAAGGTGCTTTTGCACATGCTGGAAAAAGATTGAACAATTCTGTAGTGGAACAAAATTTAAAGGAGCATTTTGAAAAATGGGCACCTTATATAAAGAAATTCGGCTTGTTATTAATTGAACTACACACTATCAATCCAAGTATTACATCAGCAAACCTAGGCTTAACAGCAGCTACTGCATATGATGCCACTCATGGTTTTTCAGATCAGTATATATTAGAATTAGATGTGTTTCAAGAAGTAATAAGTGAAATTGGAATGAATATCGATCAAAAACACTTTTCTAAGTTTCCAAATAACGAACTAGCAACAGTAAGCATCAATTATTTAAAAATATAACATGGAAGCAGTCCCTTCAAAAATTATTAGACAAATTATTATTATAGTCGTACTAGGTATAGTGGGCTCTTTAATATTTTATGAATTATTACCCTACTTGTCTGGTTTTTTAGGTGCAATAACGCTATACATATTATTAAAAAAACCTATGAAAACGCTTAAGGATAAAGGCTGGAAAACTTTTTTAGCGGCATCTTTATTAATGTTTCTTTCCTTTATAGGAATATTATT
>CAJXVL010000224.1 GCA_913061205.1 uncultured Flavobacteriaceae bacterium
TAAAAAAGGAATTTTCTCTGCACTTAATTTTATCCTTCCAGTTGATAAGAATACGATGCCAATGCACTGTTCTGCGAATGTTGGTAAGGATGGTGAAACAGCTATATTCTTTGGATTGTCCGGAACAGGGAAAACTACACTTTCTGCAGATCCAGATAGAAAGTTAATTGGTGATGACGAGCACGGCTGGACTGCTGAAAATACAGTTTTTAATTTCGAAGGTGGATGCTATGCCAAGGTGATTAACCTTTCAGAAGAAAACGAACCCGATATTTATAAGGCTATTAAGTCTGGCGCTATTCTCGAAAACGTCGTGATGGATGATGCTGGAGTCGTAGATTTTGAAGATGTCTCTATTACACAGAACACTCGAGTAAGTTATCCAATTGAGCATATTGAAAATATTCAGGTCCCTTCAATAGGAGGAAATCCTAAAAATATATTCTTTTTAACGGCAGATGCTTTTGGGGTTTTGCCCCCAATTTCTAAATTGACTCCAGGTCAAGCCGCGTATCACTTTATTAGTGGATATACAGCTAAAGTTGCTGGTACAGAAGCTGGTGTTAACGAACCATTACCCAGTTTTTCTGCTTGCTTTGGCGCACCGTTTATGCCTTTACACCCTGCTAAGTATGCAGAAATGTTAAGTAAGAAAATGCAAGAGGCTGGCGTGTCTGTTTGGCTTGTTAATACAGGATGGACAGGTGGTCCTTATGGAGTAGGAACTAGAATGAAACTGAAATACACGCGCGCAATGATTACGGCCGCGATAGATGGCACATTAGAAGCGGCAAATGCAGATAATTATCACATTCATTCTGTATTTGGTTTGCAACAACCAAGAACATGCCCAAATGTTCCTAGTCAAGTGTTGAGTCCAAGATCTACTTGGAATAATGACAAAGGCTATTATGAAACAGCTCATAAATTAGCAGCATCTTTTAAAGATAATTTTAAGAAGTTTGAATCTTATGCCAATGAAGAAATTATGGCTGGCGCTCCATTATTAGGATAGTAGAATACTAGATACTAAAAAAGGCGCTACATTTTTTGTAGCGCCTTTTTTTAACCATAAATTAATTATTTTTTATTGGCGGCCTTGATATACTTTTCTAAAGCCATTGTCATTGATGGAGTCTCAGGAGTTGGCGCTTGAATGTCTACACGCAATCCTTGTTCGGTTGCCGCTTTAACAGTAGTATTTCCAAAAACAGCAATTCGAGTGTCATTTTGTTCGAAATTCGGAAAATTTTCAAATAATGATTTAATACCACTTGGGCTAAAAAACACTAATATATCATAGTAAACATCTCTTAAATCTGAAAGGTCACTTACAACAGTATTATAAAAAGTAGCTTCTTTCCATGATACTCCTAAATCATTCATCATCAATGGAACGTCAGCTTTTAGCTTATCTGATGATGGTAATAAAAAAGATTCTGTTTTGTATTTTTTAATGATAGGAGTCAATTCAGAAAAAGTTCTTTTACCTACATAAATTTTACGTTTTCTATACACAACATATTTTTGCAAATAAAATGCAACTGCTTCACTTAAGCAAAAATACTTCATAGAATCAGGAACTTTGAAACGCAATTCTTCTGCGATTCTAAAATAATGATCAACAGCATTTCTACTGGTTAGAATAATTGCAGTAAATTTAGAAAGATCTACTTTTTGAGCTCGAACATCTTTACTGGATACTCCTTCCACATGAATAAAACTTCTAAAGTCAATCTTAACCTTTTGTCTATCAATCAAATCAAAATAAGGAGAATTTTCCACTTTCGGTTCAGGTTGCGAAACCAAAATAGTTTTCACTTTCATATGAGACAATTTTTATTAGTTAATCTATCTATATAAATGCTTTAT
Source organism: uncultured Flavobacteriaceae bacterium (assembly GCA_913061205.1). GTDB lineage: Bacteria > Bacteroidota > Bacteroidia > Flavobacteriales > Flavobacteriaceae > Marifrigoribacter. The sequence goes on from CAJXVL010000224.1 coordinate 1,873, forward strand.
ATAGTATAAGATATGGGGAAATTTCGAGAGCGCAAATATACAATAAAAAATAAAATAAATTGCTAAATATTAGACTTCTGTAGTTTTTATAACTGTAAGATAAAATAAGCATATTTCCAAGAAAGAGAATACCTGTAAGTATGAGTAAGATGTTTAAGTCTGGTTTAATTGAAAAATAAAAAATGAGATTGGCAATAATTAATAGTAATGATAAAAAATTACGATAACTTAGTTTTTCATAAATATAGTGATCAATAAGCTTTTCAATTGAGAAAATAGCTCCAATCATTTTTTCAATACTGGTTTTTACGATTATAAAAACAAATACTACAAATAGAATTTGTAAAAATAAAAGCACATTTGCTTTGCCTTTTTCTAAAAAGAACAAATTAATAAATAAGGAGATGGATATTAATTGAATGATAAAAAGTAAAATACTAAATGGATGTCTTAATTCTTCAGATTTACCCTTTGCTAAAAAGTAATTATTGGAAACAGGTAATCTTATAAAATCATTGAAACGTTTGGGGTAAATAACTTTTAAAATTGCGATAATTAAAATACAACCAACCATAATTAAGGTTACCCAATCCAACGATTCTATGATTCTATTAGTGTATCTCAAATTTATTTTTAAGAAGGATAAAGGTACTATATTTTAAAGCTTAAAAAGAGACTCATTTATATTTTCATTCACATTTATTTAACCTAAAAAAGGTACATTTGTTGAAAATTAATAATATGGCCAACGCATTGGTGGTTATTCCAACCTTCAACGAAATTGAAAATATAGATCGAATTATTCGTCATGTATTTTCTTTGCCAAAAAAGTTTGATATTTTAGTAGTAGATGATAATTCTCCAGATGGTACTTCAGCAGCTGTTCAGTTATTAAAAAATGAATTTTCAGATCGTCTTTTTTTAAAAAAAAGAAAAGAAAAGCTAGGCTTAGGAACCGCATATATTCATGGCTTTAAATGGGCATTAGAAAGAAATTACGAATTTGTGTTTGAAATGGATGCTGATTTTTCACACAACCCAAATGATTTATTAAAGCTTTATGATACTTGCGACCAAGGAGGAGCTGATGTTTCTATTGGTTCTCGATATAAAACAGGTGTAAATGTAGTAAATTGGCCTATGAGTAGAGTATTACTCTCTTGGTTCGCATCTAAATATGTGCGACTTATTACAGGAATGAATGTTACAGATACTACTGCTGGATTTGTTTGTTATAAACGAGCGGTTTTAGAAAAAAT
>CAJXVL010000225.1 GCA_913061205.1 uncultured Flavobacteriaceae bacterium
CGAGATTCCTCTACGTCTCGTGGGCTCGGAGATGTGTATAAGAGACAGCACTTATGGTTTCAGCTTTGAAAACGAATTCATAAGTGCATATGGTTCATTTTTAACTCAAGCTCCTTCACTATATAAATTAGAAACACTAGTTGAAACAAGTTTGTTGAGTATAACATATTCCGATTTACAAAAGGTATATAAACATACGAAAATTGGAAATTTAATTGGTCGTCTGGTAGCAGAACGCCTATTTATTATAAAATCAAATAGAGCCTTATCTTTATTAAATGATTCTGCTGAAAAACGTTATTTTAACTTATTTACGGAACGTCCAAATTTGATTAAAGAAATACCATTAAAATACATTGCATCATATATAGGTGTTACACCTCAATCACTTAGTAGAATTAGGAAAAAAATTACTTAACATAGGTTCATTTCATGTCTTATTATAATTCCCGAAATTTGTTAAAAAGATAATCTATATGACCATTTTAATTTTTATGATATTCCTTTGGTATTCAGGTTTGTTCTTTCAAACCTTTTTTCTTCATCGTTACGCTGCTCACCAAACATTTACAATGTCGCCATTGTTGGAAAAAATTTGTTTTATATTAACATGGCTTACTCAAGGCTCCAATTATTTAAGTGCTTATGGGTATGGTATTATGCATAGAATGCACCATGCATATACAGATACTAAGGAAGACCCTCACTCTCCAAAATTTGATAAGAATCCTTTAGCAATGATGTGGAGAACTAAAAACATCTATCAAGACATTAATAAAAAAAGAATAACTATAGCAGGAAAATTCACTAAAAACGTTCCACAATGGGAAGTCTTTGATAATTTTGCAAGTTCAATCTTTTCAAGAATTGCTTGGGGAGGAGCGTACGTATTATTCTTTTATTTTTTTGCCGATGCTTGGTGGCAATGGTTATTTTTACCAATTGTTTTTTTAATGGCTCCTATACATGGTATGATTATTAATTGGTTTGCGCATGTGTATGGTTATGTGAATTTTAAAGTAAATGACACCTCTAAAAACTTATTTCCTTTCGATTTTTTAATGATGGGTGAAGGTTACCATAACAATCACCATAAACACGGAAGTCGTGCAAATTTCGGTGGCGTTCGTTGGCATGAAATTGACATTACTTATTCAATTATGTGCGTATTAGATAAGTTAAAAATCATCAAAATAAAGAATAAATAGGCTTTTAGCCTTACCAGTCAAATTTATAAGAAGCTCCTAACATTCCTTGAATTCCTTGCACCTTATAATTTACCCATTTTTGATAGTTTTCTCCAAAAAGATTACTCCCTCTAACGAAGATTGACAATTGTTTATTAAACCGATATCCGATATGAGTATTTGCATCAAAATAACTAGCTAAAGTTTTCACATTATCTGATAAAACACCAATAGATGAGCTAAACAAATCCTTACGCTCTCCTATAAAAAACAAAGAAGCTCCTCCATAGAATTTTTCAGTAATATTAAAGGTTGTAAATAATGTAGCCTGAATGGATGGAAGGTTCCAAGTTTCTATTTCGTATTTACTATCATAACTATTATAAGTTCCATTTATGCCTAAATTAAAATTAGTTGAAACCTCAAAAGTCAATTCTCCAAAAAAGGAAACAGTTTCAATATCATCATAAACAACAGTAAAAGAATTACCATATTCGTATCCTTCTAAAGTTAAATTTTGTCCCTTGTAAATATTAGAATTAAATAATGCTTTATCATCTTCTTTAGAATAAGATGCTCTTATATTATATGAAATAGCATTAGTTAGTTTTCCTTTTAAGCCTGCGAAACCATTATATAACTCACTAGTTGGTTGTATCAACAAGGTAGGCGAAACAAAAGGATTTTCTTCTTTAAAATTATAATAAGAGTTTTGCTCTAAACCCCCATCAATTCCTCCATAAACAATTAATAATTCATCGACTAAACGGTAAGATGCTTCAATTTTTGGATAGGTATAAAAATTGGTTTTACTTTCTTCAGCATTTAAGGACATATAAGCAGCAATTCCTAAAGAAAGGACTAAATCTTCAGTTTTATATTCATAAGAAGGAATAATTCCAGCATTTAAAAAACTATATTTTATAGCGGATGTGTCTGAATAATTTCTTTCAAAATTTCCAATTAGGTAATCTATATCAACTCCAATTTTAAGCGGAAAATCTATTGTATCAAAGCCAAAATCTGGTTTTACTTTAATATTAAATTCAGAAGATGAAAAACTATCTCCTAAATACCTGATACTAGCACTACCTTTTTCAAAATATGAATCTTCTACCACAAGGCTTCCTTCGGCAAAACTACTAAAATAAGAATGTCTAGAGGCTATTGAATTAATAATTTCCGGCGGGGCTGTATTGTATAAATTATTTAAACCGTACCAATTAAAAAGTTGATTTTTAATGCCAGCGCTCATCTCATAATTAAGATCTTTTTGTCTGCTAGTAAAATTACCCTCCAATTGAGTATCGTAAAAATTATCATCTAAAAGGAGATCTTTTATTCCTCCTTGTGAAGAATTATGTCTAAAAGACAAACCAATATTATCAGTACTGCTAATTTCAAAATTACTATAGAATTCTGCTACTATATTGGTGTAGTTTCCTATTCCTAAAATCGCATAGTTATCGTATAGTATTAAAGGTTTTATTTTTTCGATTGAAGTCGATTTTCCTTTTGCTGGTGTAAAGGTAGATGCTACAGGAACTGAAAAAATGGTATAGTTCACTTCTTTCTTTTTAGTCCTAATGGAATCCTTTATCAAAGGATTTTCTTTTACTTTAAAAGCATCTGAAATGGTTGGCGTATATGGTTTGACAATATTCACTACTTCTGTACCCAAATTATCATCTTCTTGTGCAGAAATAATATTAACACTAAAAATGAGTAATCCTAGAACTAATAATCTTATTCTTAAGCTTTGATTTAGCATATTAATGAATTGATTTTTCAATTTGTAAAATGAGTTTGTTTTGACAACCATCAATTAGTTTTTTTCTTCTATCTCAATAGAGTCATTAGTTTTGGCTTGTTCACTTT
>CAJXVL010000226.1 GCA_913061205.1 uncultured Flavobacteriaceae bacterium
TTCCTCTACGTCTCGTGGGCTCGGAGATGTGTATAAGAGACAGCACTAAAGACATGTGATTAAAGAAGTGCAGAAATAAAATAATAATAAAGCCAAGTCCAGCATTTATAAATCCACCATAAATTCCGAAAAAGAAAAAAGCAAGCATTCCTAACCATAAATATTTACCTGTAAGGCGTTCGTGCACATCCTTTAGATTAATTTTTGGTTTAAAAACGATTATTAAAATAACTGCAATCATGATTACAGCTAGTATTTTATTGAAAACTGCGCCATCTATATCGACCGCTATGCTAGCTCCAATAATAGCACCTAGTAAGGCAGAAGCTCCCAAATATGCATTGAATGGAAAAGTTGTTACACCTTTACTTTTGAATCCTGCTGTGGCAAATGCAGTTTGAATAACAATAGCAACCCGATTCGTTCCATTAGCCACATTTGGGGGCAAACCTAAAAAAATAAGGACTGGTAAGGACAGTAATGTGCCTCCACCAGCAACGGTATTTATAAAACCCACGGCGAAACCAACTACAATTAAAAGAACATAATGATACCATTCTTCCATGTGGCAAAGCTAAGTTCAATTTATCAAATCGACGAAAAAAATTGTATAAACATTTCTGTTGAAATCGTAGAGAGTTTATTTATTGAGTTCTTTTTATATTTCTGGTGCGTTTATTAAATAAAAAAGATTTATGAAATGCTACCGCATCGTGACTTGTCCTGAACCTTAATTTAAAATAAACTACTTATGTAATTATATCTTTTAGGAAACTTGGCCTTTCAGTATTTTTTTTAAAGTAAATTTAAAAAATTAATTTTTATTAACTTAAATGCTATTGATCCTAAAAGTATCTTTATACTGAGTTCGCAATTCATAGCTAAAATCCAACTTATAAAAAATACATGCCGATAAATAAACATCTATATTCTTTTAGCTATGAAAATACTGAAAGTGAGTTATGCAAGCTTGAATCAAGGTATATTTTTAATAAGGAAGAAAAGAATAGACTGCTTTTTTCCGATGTAATAGTAGAACCTTCAGATAGTGCTTTCATTAAAAGTAGACTTGATATTATTTCGTTTTCTAAAGATTATGCTAGGCTAATAAATAAAATAAAAAAAGAAAATATATGTATTGAAGGTTTTAAAGTTGAATATTTAGTTTTTGATGATGATATCACCGAATATAGGGAGAGGCTCAAAAAGTTAAAGGATATAGGTTGGAGCATTGAAGGTATTCCTGATTATTATAATCCAATAAAAACTTATGCTTTATGCTATTACGAGGGTGTTTGGTGTTTTGGTATTTTAATTAAAGACAATTTTGCTTGGCATCTACACAAGCAGAAACCTTGTTCATACAGTAACTCGATAAGCATAAGTATTGCCAAAGCTATTGTCAATATTGCGGCAGAAGCAAACAAAGAGAAAAAACTACTAGATGCATGTTGTGGTGTTGGAACAATAATGTTAGAAGCCTGTTTTTCAGGAAATAACATTGAGGGTTGTGACATTAACCCGAAGATAGCTAAGAATGCGCGAGAAAATCTTTCTCACTTTAACTATACTGCAAATGTATATCACTGCGATATAAAGGACATTAGTAAAAAATATGATGCTGCAATTATTGACCTGCCATACAATTTATTTAGCAATGCAACTGATACTGATATCATGCACATTATTGAAGCGACGGCAGAAATCACAGATCGCCTTGTTATTGTATCTACCTCAGACATTACCAACTTAATCTTCAATGCAGGTCTGAGAATATCAGATTATTGCACCGTTAGTAAAAGTGGAAAAAGAAATTTTACTAGAAAAATATGGGTTTGTGAAAAGAATGTATCGGTTTTGTTAGAAGATGCGAGATAAGAAAAATTCTTCTATAAGTGATTTATTAAGGGAGTGCTTATATAAATTGTAGTATTTCAAAATCACTTAGATTTGTCTGCCTATAAACTTATCGTTGTTTTTAATTAAACTGAAGAAGTGAACATCCTGAAATATATAACATTCTAAATATAAGGGATCGGCAAAATTTTAAAATTATGAAAACCGCTAAGAAAACAGAGCTTTCACTATATGTTGATGGAAGTAAAATTATATGCGAATACTATGGCGATATAAAGAATGCTAAAAAAATAGTGCTTTTCTGCCATGGTTTTCCCGGATCAAGCAGGCTTGTTCGGTTGTGTGATAATTTAAAAACTAAACCGATTTCGATAGTAGAAATCAATTATCGAGGTGATAAAAAAAGTGAAGGTGAATTTAGTTTTTTAGGTTCTATAAAAGATATAAGAACTGTTGCTAATCATCTAAAAGAAAAATACAAGGTGCCACTTCATGCTTTGGGATACTCAATGGGCGGATTCTATGTAACCAATATCATAAATAAAGATCCTCATATTTTCGAAAAAATAATTCTATTAAATCCGGTAGTCGATATTTTGGCATTGTTTTCTAATAAAAGTTTAATGGAGAAATTATGGAGAAATGCTGAAAATATTTTATCGCTAAAAACAACTGAAGATTATCAAGAGGAGATGAAATTGATGATTATTAATCTTAACCCAATAGAATTTGCTAAAAAACTTAAAAGCAATATCACTATCATTCAATCAACGAAAGATGAAGTATTAGAGCCTAAACTTGCAAGGAGATTTTACAACTTATTGAACGGAAAAAAAAACTATCTTGAAGTGCTAAATAAAACACATGAATTATTGGGTGATGAAAAAGAGTTAATAGATTCAGTTTGAGTACGTTTTTGATGTGGACAACATAATGACCCATATTAAACCTTTTTCAACTATTTTTGGTCATAAGTTTTAAAAAATTAAATGGCCATAATCCTAATGATTTAGCTAACGTTATTATAGTCAAAACAGTCATTCCCATATAATCATCTTCTAAAAGTGACAAATATGATTAATTATTATAAAATTGAAACTATTATTGTGATTCCTACCTATAATATTGGAGATGAATTTCGATTTAAT
>CAJXVL010000227.1 GCA_913061205.1 uncultured Flavobacteriaceae bacterium
TCTACACGTAAGGAGTCGTCGGCAGCGTCAGATGTGTATAAGAGACAGGTTTTGAATCTCGTAAACTTGATCCAATAAAGTTTGATCGATTTCGCAGTCCATGGAAGTTTCTTCTAGATTCTCTAATAATAAGTTAATTGCACAGTCTAAACTGTTTACGTCCGATCTAATTTCTTTGTTTATGTTTTCCATTTTAAAATATGATGTTTGAAGTTGTTAATACTTTTGTTGTGATCGATACTAGCAAAGGTAAAATAATTGCTATTGCTATTGATAAACCGATTAAATTTGTTGATCCTAATTTGTTTTTTAAGTTTCTCATGTTTTTAGTTTTTAAAGGAGCTTTTACATCCCCGTTTGTTTTTATATAAATCTATGTTTTGAATTTATTTTAATGCTTCCATTCGCATCAAATATTGCCTTTAATATGTTAGGACTTTCGCCGTTTGCAATAGCCAAGTTTAATAGTTCTTTAATACTATCTTCTACATTGTGTATATTAACGTCTAAAGATATTGTTAATTTTACCTTAGTTTTTAGGATTTCTACTTTTTCTGCTCTTAAGTTTCTCATGTTTTTAATTTTAAGTTGTTAATATTTATTTGTTATGCATTGCATAGCACTTCCTAACTTGAAATGCTATGCATTGCATAGTATATTTTATTTGTTTAATATTTTGATCAATATTTTCAATGTCAATAGTTCGTCTTGCAAGCTACTAGCTAGATCGTTTAACTCAGTTGTTGAGTTTGCACTAGCTAAATTTTTTAATTCGCTTGCGTCCCATTGGATGCATTGTGAAACTCTTAATATTTCGCTTTTTACGTTTTCGATTACTTTTGTTTCTGTTATCATAATTTTTATTTTAGTATAAAGTTAGTTAATAATGTTTTTAGTTCGTCTCGGTTCAATGTCTCTAAATAGTCCTGAGTACCTTCAGCGTCCGACATGTTGTTTTGTATTGCTCTTATTATTTGTTGCTTTGGGATTTCGTTAAACTCTCTTACTTTTTTCATAATTTGTGATTTAGTTGGTTAATTTTAGTAAGCTAAAAAGGTGTCGCTCCTTAATAGCTTGATTTTCAATGTGTTATAATTGTCATGTAGCGTTTTTACAAGCTAATTGCTTGATTTTCAGCCACTTTGTTAAATATGTCAATGAACGTAAATAATGTAAAGTGCAAATCTACGGAAACATTTTAATATAAAACAAGTGTATACTAAACTATTAACAAAAATTTAACATATGATATTTATTGGATCTTTTTACGTTTAAAAACTGTATATATTGAATCGCACATGCGTGTACAACAATTAATTTAATAAACCTAATTATTTATATAGAAATATGCGAATTTTACGCTAATGAACTTTTGCAGAAAAAAGGTATACTTGTAAGATAGGTATAAATTAAAGCCCTTAAAATGCCCTTAAAATCGATTTTCAGGCGGATCAATTTATTTTAGTAATTTTAACATTTTTTAACACTAAAAGTTTTTTTTATCCAAAATTTTTTTTTACCTTTGTGATACTTTCTAGATCTTCCTTATTTAGAATGATTATAAACAACAAAAACGCTTGTGTATGTCAATAATTTATATTAATTTCGTGTTGGTGCCCTAGAATGAAATGTTAAAGTTTTGTTAAAGTGTTAGGAATTGTAAATTATTTGTTTTACGAGGGAGCTTATTTATAATCATTATAAATAAAAATAACTGTAGGATTTGATCAAAATTTTTTGTACCTTGCAAATTCGCTTAAGAAGGAAGCGAAAACGAATAACGACTATTTTTATGACATACACAACTAATTAACATAAATTTAACACAAATTTAACACATGACAAAAAGACATGACATGAAGGGTATTTTTATGACAAATTTGCAGGTACTGACATTGTGGCAGAAAAGGATTTTTTGGCTTACCCCCCTCCTTATTAAAGAGGGAGGAAAATCGAACACCCCCCTCATGTTAAACACACCCCCTCATGTTAAACAGAAATAAAAAAGGGTAATCAGTTACGACTACCCCCTCATGTTAAACACACCTCCTCATGTTAAAGAAAGTTATCTAATTGTATATTTACCTTGACCTCTCTTGCCAACTAAGAACATTGCTCCCATTCTAAGAGCATCTAAGAAGTGATTATATTTATCTATAGGAACAGAACCCTTTTCTTTCCAAGTGTAGTGATTCATCTCTCTAATGATACCATGTGACTTAGGATCAACTATTATCTTATAGTCTTGAAGGAGGGCAATCCCCGAAAGGATTGAACCCTTCCCTTTCTTAGCACCTGTAACATTACATCCTCTATCACGCAATTCCTTTATTAGCCTAGGCTCAGAGCTGTCCCCGATAATTAGATTGTTTTCAGCATACCTAAGATTCTGCCTACCAATCTGAGATGTACTCATCCCACTTTTACCAAAGCATTCTTTCACGTAGATTTCCTCTTTAAAGTCATCTACGCTAATCTTCACTAACGTTGTTAAATCGTTTGAAAATCCATAATCTTGTGCAAAGCAGGTTTTATTTAGTTCAACAAAGTTACCTTTACTCCAATTAGAATAAACAGTACCTGTCATTTTCTCTAACCATCCACCTAATATTTGATGTTCATATTTATCAGGTGCATTAACCTTCATCTCATATATACTCTGTAAGAACGAATCAGGTAGGTTAGCTTTATTATCTTTGTAAGTTGTGTGTATATAAGTAGTATCACCATAAACACCATTAAAACCACTCTCTATGCCTCTCTGTTCAAAGAAGCGTTTATATATCCAATGTTCTTTAGTAGCAGGATTAAGAATAAGTATAACTCGGTTCTGAACCTTTTGGGTTCTCACCGATAAATCTATCTTATCAAACACCTCTTCATCTATAAGCTCTTCAGCTTCATCGACAACAAATGTACTTACGTTTGCTAACGACTTAAGT
>CAJXVL010000228.1 GCA_913061205.1 uncultured Flavobacteriaceae bacterium
TCCACATTTTGGACAAGTACCCACAATAAAACGATCTGCTAAAAACTGATTCGCTTCTTTATCGTAGAATTGCTCTGTTGTTTGTTCAATAAACTTACCGTCTTCGTATAATTTCTTAAAGAATTCGGAAGCGGTATCGTGATGTATTTTTGCAGTAGTACGCGAATAGTTATCGAAAGTAATTCCAAAATCCTGAAAAGATTGTTTGATAATGGCATGGTATTTATCCACCACTTGCTGAGGTGTAATCCCTTCTTTTTTAGCTTTTATAGTGATAGGAACTCCATGTTCATCGCTTCCACAAACAAAAGCAACATCGTTGCCTTGGATTCTTTGAAAACGTGAATAAATATCTGCAGGCACATATACTCCTGCTAAATGTCCAATATGTACAGGGCCATTGGTATAAGGCAAAGCTGCCGTTATGGTAAACCTTTTTGGTGAATTTTGCATACTCAATTTTGAACTGTAAAAATACGGATTTTATTTCTTTGAGAATATTTTAATTAGCTGCTAAATCTATTTCAATTATCTAATTAAAATAGATTTACTATAATACTGTCCTCCCGTTGAAATGCGATAGATATATTGTCCATAACTGAGTCTTCCTTGTATTTTATCTCTCACATTAAATCGATACCTTCCTGCAAAAAGCATTTCGTTTGTTATTGTGCCAATTTCCTTTGCCATCATATCATAAAGCTTAATGGTGACATGAGAAGTATTGGTTAAGTTAATTTCGATAAAAGTTTGATTGTTTTGGTAAATGGCTACGTGTGCAAATCGGTTCATATTACTAAAGTCTGAAGTAGAAAGTGCTTCACAAGTAAGTCCTAAATCTAGCGTTTCATAAGATTCATTTAATAAAATTGTACTTACGATGGAAGGGTCCAAACAAAACCATTCAGTTAACACGGAGTTATAAATGTCTCTAAAATCGGAGGATGGAATTAAATTATTATCTTCATCCCAGGTGGATAAATCGGGGTGGTTTCCCACAAATCCACTTCCATTTAAAGCAGGACCAAAAAGCATTACAGGTGAAGCCGCTCCATGATCAGTTCCATTAGATCCATTTTCGTAGGGACGGCGACCAAATTCTGAAATCGTCATCGCTAATACTTTGTCATCCATACCAACTGTCTTTAAATCATCGTAAAAATTTTTGATCGTTGAAGATAAATCCGATAATAATTCTTGATGCCTTTCCGGCTGTTCTGCGTGTGTATCGAAACTTCCTAAAGAAACCATATATACCTTGCTTCCTAATCCGCCTTTGATCAAGCGAGCTACAATCGCTAATTGTTTAGCCAGCTCTCCATCGCCATATTCTACGCTATTGTTGGCTGCTAAATAAGCATCGTTTATAACCCCAGAATAGGTAAAAGTAGTATTGGCAGTAGCTCTCATAAAAAGCAATTTATCGCCATACACACAATCTGGAATGTCTAATACATCGTGTAAAGTGCCATTTTCAGCAACATTTTGAAGCTGTTCTGGGTTGACTACCGAAAAAGCATAATTGCTATTATTTCCTTTAAAAATTAAATTCCCAATACTTCCAATTTGAACTGCTGGTGGAATTTCTGGAGGATTGGTAATATAATCTGGGTAGCGGTCTTCAAAATAGCGTCCCCACCAACCCGTTGGTTCTTCGTAGTTATCTTCGGTAGATGCCCAAATATCGGTCGATCTAAAATGAGATAGATTCTGGTCTGGATATCCTACACCGTGAACTACTTTCATGCTTCCATCGCCCCATACAGCTTCTAATTCATTCATATAATTAGGAATTCCAAAATCATCATTTAGGTTGATTAAGTCATTTTGTTGGTGTTTAATACTAGGTCGTAAATTGGCATAGGTATCGTAATCATAAATAGGAACAATGGTATTTAATCCATCGTTACCACCTTCCAATCGGATGATTACTAGAATATTGTCGTTTTCATTTTCTGCTAAAGCAACCGCTAAAGGGGAAGGAGAAGTTGCTGAAATAGCAGTACCTCCTAAAAGCATGCTTCCACCACCAGCTAAACCTAATGCTTGGATAAAGGAACGTCTATTCCATTGCGTATGCTCATGATCGTGAATCTTTTTTTCCTCCTTAGATGGTCGAACCTTTTTATTTAATTTATTATTAATCATGGCTTTTTATTTAAGTTGGAATTCAGGAATGGTTGCTAAATGAGATAATAATAAAAATACTTGATAAGGAGCTTGTTCCCAATCTAGGTTCCAAAGACCATCATCATAATAATTTTGTGGTATTTCCCATTTAAAGATATCGGTAGCAATCGTATAATCACTTAAAGTATATAGCTCTTTAGACATAAAATGATTTATCAATACTTCTGTTATGTATTCAGGGTCATTACTGTCATTTGTCAACTCTTTTGCAAAATCTACAAGGGTAGACTCCAAACCATTTTGGAATAAAAGACTAAGATATAACTCTGTAAACTGCCAGCGTCCGGTAAGAGTTGAAGTACTTATCCAATCTTCATCTCTTTGCCAACCCGCAACATCGGGCGGGTCAAATAGTTTTTGACCAAATAGACCTGAAAAATAAACAAGCGCTGCTATTAGTTCATCATTATAAAAGAATTCAGATTCGTTTATAAATTGCATCGTAATATCAAAAGGACTTTTTATGATTACTCCCAAAGCTCTTTCATCAAAAAAGTGCTCACTTTTAAAAAGTTGCTTTAGCATTGGAGCTAATTCAAAATCGGCATCTACTAAAGTTTGAGCCAATGGATTAATTACATTATCAATAATTACAGCATCAATTTCTTGACTTACAAAGTATCTATATAATTTAGTACAAATATGAGTGGCTATTTCTGCTGCTCTTTTCTGAAATAAAATATCGATTACATCCTGTCTCTTATACACATCTCCGAGCCCACGAGACGTAGAGGAATCTCGT
>CAJXVL010000229.1 GCA_913061205.1 uncultured Flavobacteriaceae bacterium
GTCTCGTGGGCTCGGAGATGTGTATAAGAGACAGATATAAAAAAAATCTCTTTTGTTTATGAGCATCTGATCACTTATTTATCGATAAGTATTATGTATGCTATTATGTATGCTTTTTTTGCTGATGCAAAAGTGTATTGGAAGGCTGCATTGTTAGGCGGGTTATTTACTTCAGTTTTATTTTTAATTGGAAAAGCTGGAATTTCTATATATATAGGCGATACTAACTTTGATTCTGCTTTTGGCTCTGCCAGTGTACTAGCTTTATTTATGGTTTGGGTATTTTATATTGCGCAAAGCATTTTTTTAGGAGCCTCCTTTGTAAAAGTATACAGTGACTATTTAGGAGTTGAAATAAAACCCAACTCAGATGCTGTAAAAGTTGAAGAAATAGAGGTTAATAGTTAGATCATATTCCTTACCTTTGGATTTAAACCTACTAAATTCCCTAAGTATGTCAGATTTTTGGCTTTATTTAAAATTAGGATTAACGCATGTGCTCGATTGGCAAGCATACGATCATATAGTATTTTTAATTGTATTGGTTGCAGCTTATAATTTTAGCAACTGGAAGCGAATTTTTATATTGGTTTCTTTATTTACTATTGGGCATACCGCTTCCTTATTATTAGCTAATTATAGCGTGGTTACTGTTTCAAGTAAATGGATAGAGTTTTTAATACCTGTTACTATTTTAGTAGCGGCCATGTATAATTTGTTTACTTCAGGGAAAATCAATCGCAGCGAAAAAGTAGGGTTGTTTTATGTAATTACCGTCTTTTTTGGATTGATTCATGGATTTGGCTTTGCTACTTATTATAAAATGATAACTGGAGGTAATGAGATTTTACCATTATTCGAATTTGCGCTAGGAATTGAATTTGCTCAACTAATAATAGTTACTATTGTTTTAATTTCGAGTTTTATCTTTCAATCTATTTTCCGATTTAATAAGCGAGATTGGGTATTGGTAGTGTCGTCTATAGTGATTGGAGTTGTGATCCCAATGCTTCAAAATAATTGGCCCTTTTAATTTCCCGATAAAATAATTTATATAATATTTAACGCCTTCAAGGTTTGATTGTATGTATTTCCTTTTAAATTTGCTTTTTATCTTAATAATTAACCTTTAGGTATTAATCTAATGAAACCAGAAAAACAACTTAAATACGACAAGGCATATCTTAAAATGGCATTGGAATGGAGTCAACTTTCCTATTGCGATAGAAGGCAAGTAGGTGCATTAATCGTTAAAGATAAAATGATCATTAGCGATGGCTATAATGGTACACCATCGGGTTTCGAAAATATTTGTGAAGATGACAAAGGGTATACCAAATGGTATGTATTACACGCCGAAGCAAATGCTATTTTGAAAGTAGCTTCTTCCAATCAAACTTGTCAAGGCGCAACCTTATATATTACCATGTCACCTTGCCAAGGATGTAGTAAATTGATTCATCAAGCAGGGATTAAACGATTGGTTTATATAAAGGAATATAAAGACACTTCAGGAGTTAGGTTTTTAGAGAAAGCGGGTGTAAGTATTTCACATATAACTGACTTGTCATAAGCTATGGGGATTCAAAAAAAATACCTGCCTTTATTACTAGGTCTTGCAATTGCGGTAGGTATTTTTTTAGGCTCTAAACTTAATTTTAGTGATACTTCAGATAAAATATTTGCAACAAATGCTAAAAAAGACAAACTCAACCGTCTGATAGATTATATAGATTATGAGTATGTTGACCATGTAAATACCGATAGTATTGTAGACGTTACTGTAAATGGAATTCTCGAAAATTTAGATCCACACTCCGTCTATATTCCTGCAAATCAATACCAAGATAATGCCGACGATATGCGCGGGAATTTTGTGGGTATTGGAGTTAGTTTTTATGTATATAAAGATACCATTGCAGTCATTAAAACAATTGAAGGGGGTCCTGCAGAAAAAGCAGGAATTAAAGCTGGAGATCGAATTTTATATGCAGATGAATATAAAATATTTGGAGATGCTATCCCTAGAGATAATATTACTGCACGATTAAAAGGTGAAATTAATAGCAAAGTATTATTGAAAATAGCTAGAAAAGGAGAAGAGGAGTTATTGAAGTTTAACGTAAAACGCAATGAAGTTCCTTTGCTAAGTGTAGATGCTTCTTATAAACTTACTAATGAGGTAGGTTATATTAAGGTAAATCGATTTTCTGAAACTACGCATAAAGAATTTAAATCGGCACTTGAAATACTAATTGATAAAGGGATTACAGCTCTAATATTGGATTTACGAGATAATCCCGGAGGCTATATTTCAACCACTCAACAAGTTATTGATGAATTTTTAGAAGATGATCAATTGATTTTAATTACTAAAAATAAAAGCGGGGAAGAAGATCTAATCTTTGCAACTAGTAAAGGGAGTTTTGAAGATGGAAGGCTGTATGTTTTAATAAATCAAAATTCTGCTTCAGCAAGTGAAATTGTAGCAGGCGCTTTACAAGATAACGATCGAGGAACTATAGTAGGGAGAAGGTCTTTTGGAAAAGGATTGGTGCAAAGAGAAATGTCTTTAGGGGATGGAAGTTCGGTAAGACTCACTATTGCTAGGTATTATACGCCAACAGGTCGTTCTATACAACGTCCTTATAGCAACGGAAATAATGCTTATTACAACGATTATGAAAGCCGTTATAAAAATGGAGAAATGCTAAGTGTAGACAGTATAAAAGTAGCAGATTCCTTGCGATTTGTAACTCCAAAAGGCAAAGTTGTTTATGGAGGGGGAGGCATTATCCCAGATGTATTTGTTCCAAAAGATACCAGTTTAGAAAACGAAACGTTGGAATATATTTCTAGAAGTGGTTTTGCAAGTTATTTTGTATTTGAATATTTGGAAA
>CAJXVL010000230.1 GCA_913061205.1 uncultured Flavobacteriaceae bacterium
AGATTCCTCTACGTCTCGTGGGCTCGGAGATGTGTATAAGAGACAGTCAATATACCAACCAATTAATAAATGAAACCAGTCCTTATTTACTACAACATGCTCATAATCCAGTAAATTGGAAAGCTTGGAATACAGAAACACTTCAACAAGCAAAAGATGAGAAAAAACTAATGATAATTAGTGTAGGTTATTCGGCTTGTCACTGGTGTCATGTTATGGAAAAAGAGAGCTTTGAAGATTCTACGGTAGCTGCTGTGATGAATGAAAATTTTATTTCGGTTAAAGTAGATCGAGAAGAACGTCCCGATGTGGATCAAATTTATATCAATGCGGTACAATTAATGACCGGGAGTGCTGGATGGCCCCTTAATGTGATTACCCTTCCAGACGGAAGACCCGTTTGGGGAGGTACTTATTTTACCAAAAAAGCTTGGCTCAACTCTTTAGAAAAAATGCAAAAACTTTATGATAAAAATCCTCAAAACCTAATTGATTATGCCTCTAAATTAGAGGAGGGCATTAAAAGTATGGATTTAATTGAGGTAAACACCAATGAACTAAATTTTATTGATTTTCCTATAAAAAATACTATAAAAAACTGGAGTACAACCTTCGATAATAAATACGGGGGACCCAATCGAGCTCCTAAATTTATGATGCCAAATAGTCTTAATTATTTGTTGCGTTATGGCATTAAAAACAAGGATAAACAAATTCTAGATTATGTTTATTTAACCCTAGATAATATTGCTTACGGTGGGGTTTATGATCATATTGGAGGAGGGTTTTCACGCTACAGTACCGATATGAAATGGCATGTTCCTCATTTTGAAAAAATGCTTTACGATAATGCCCAGTTGGTAAGTTTGTACAGTCAAGCGTATAAAGCAACTAAAAACCCATTGTACGAAGAGGTGGTTAAAGAAACCTTGAACTATGTTAAAAGAGAAATGACCCATAAAGACGGTGCTTTTTATTCTTCTTTAGATGCCGATAGTGTTTCTGAGGATGGTGAACTTGAGGAAGGTGCATATTATGTTTTTAATAAAAAAGAATTAGAACTTCAGTTAGAAAAAGACTTTAGTATTTTTTCAGAATATTACAATGTAACTAATTATGGGAAGTGGGAAAAAGAAAACTATGTATTAATTAGAAAAAAAAGTGATCAAGAAATTATTGCTGAATTTTCTATTTCACAAGAAGAATTAAACCAAAAAAAGAAAAATTGGAAACAACTACTTCTAGCCTATAGAAATAACAGAGCAAAACCCAGATTAGATGATAAGTCCTTAACTTCTTGGAATGCATTAATGATTAAAGGGTATGTAGATGCTTATAAAGCCTTTCAAGTTCCAGAATATTTAAATGCAGCTCAAAAAAACGCTCAATTTTTAATCAATCATCAATTACAAAAGAACGGTGCTTTAAACCACAGCTATAAAGACGGAAAAAGCACTATAAATGGCTACTTAGAAGATTACGCAGCAGCAATTGATGCTTTTATAGCTTTGTATGAAGTTACTTTAAATGAGCTTTGGATTAACAAGGCTAATGAATTAGCAGCATATACCTTCGAAAATTTCTTTGACGCAGAAAAAAACATGTTCTATTTTACTTCAAAAGAAGATGAAAAACTTGTTGCAAGAAATTTTGAATATAGGGACAATGTGATTCCTGCTTCAAATTCTATAATGGCTAAAAATTTATTGATTCTTTCGCATCATTTTGACAATAAAAAATACTTATCCACTGCATCAAAAATGTTACACAATGTTCAACCAGAAATTGAAAGCTATCCAAGCGGTTTTTCTAATTGGTTAGATTTAATGGCTAATTTTCAAGATAACTTTTACGAAGTGGTAGTGGTTGGCAAAGATGCTTCTAAAAAAATAGCGGAATTAAACGCGCGCTATCTTCCAAATATTCTGATAGCTGGGAGTACTTCTGAAAGTAAAAAACCTTTGCTAAATTATAGGTATATAGACGGAGAAACTTTGATTTATGTGTGTGTTAATAATAGCTGTAAGCTTCCAGTATCAGATATTTCAGAAGCATTAAATTTCATTAAATAGAAAAAAATAAATGATTATATATCTACTGTTTTTATAATTGTTAAAACCCATTCATTTTTATAATTTTAACAATTTATTCACTAATAAATCACTGTATATAAAATATCTTCGCAAACTGAAAATTAAAACAATAAAAATTCATTATGAAAAAGAATTTATTAATAGCTTGTTCAATCATTGTTTCGATATATTCAATTAATGTTGGAGCTCAACCTTTAAATAACGACACCGATATCAATGAGTATTTATCTAAAAGAAATGTAGATGTTTATTTAGAAGCTAATTTTACTGGAACTCCATATCAAAACAAAGCATTTCAAAACGGTAGTATTTTAAAAAATGGCCTTGTTATTGCTCAAAACATAGGTTTGAGATACAATGCTGCAAAAGATTTATTTGAAGTTAAAAAAACAGCTGTATTAAAAGATGATCAAGCTAAGGTATTAATTGGATCTAAAGGTATTTCAATAAATTTAGAAAATGAAAAATATGTTTTTTTAAGTCCTAATGAAAATAATACTGCCCAAGGGTATTTTGTTGATCTGTATTCTGGAGAAAAAGCAGCTCTTTACAAAAAAATAAAAAAAGTTTATATCCCCGAACAAAAAGCTTATACGTCCTATAGCAACAACGTTGCAGCCAATTATAAAGAAAAAAATATTTTATATCTTTATCAAGAAGATGGTGTATTGGTTGAAATGCCAAATTCAAAAAAATCTAAAATAAAAATCTTTGGAGACCAAGCTAAAGAAGTGAAATTCTGTCTCTTATACACATCTCCGAGCC
>CAJXVL010000231.1 GCA_913061205.1 uncultured Flavobacteriaceae bacterium
TCGTCGGCAGCGTCAGATGTGTATAAGAGACAGTGATTATTATTTAATTGTAAAGAGGGTTAATTTATATATTTAATTTTTTACTCAACTACTTTAAAAGATTCAATAGTTTCATTTGGCTCCATAATGGAATAATCTTGCCAAAATTTAGGGTCATATTTAGATAAATAGGTCGCTTTAATTAACTTTTTCTCTTCAATAAGATCGTAGGAAGATTGCGTCATATTTTCAGATTCAAAAACAACTAACTCCTTTTTTTGTAACTGATTTCCTTGAATGTCTAACTTTAAGGATAATTCGTTTTGTTTTCTTCTACCTTTTACATTCTTATTTTTTTCTATTATTTTTAAAGGCCTATCTAATCCCATATAACTGCCATCCAAGAGCTCTATAAATCGTGGGCTATAAGTTCCGTTTTCATCTTTATCAAATAACATTTTACCCTTATAAACATCATTTCGGTAGGTAATTCCAAGAAGTCCAAATTTGCTTATTGGTTTTACATTTTCAAAATCTAACCGCACAATAGCAAAATCTTGTGTATTTACATACATTGTACCTTTAAAATCTTTTCCTCCTTTAGGGGTGAATTTTAAAATATAAACAGTCATTTCATTAATTACCGTATAATTTTCCAATGTGAAATTATACCTGTTTGATTTATCTAACACATCTATTTTACTGTCTTCTTGAAAAAATAATTGCTCATATAAATTAGCTATTTGATTGCTTATTTGTTCTTGAAATTCTAGAGTGCCTTCTTTCTTTTTCTTTTCTAGGGTTGCTTTTGCTTCTTCATTTTCTTGAAGGATAGAATCGACTTGCTTTTTAGTACTAAAGAATCCTGATTTTATTTTCAAATAAGAATCTTTTTTTATGTTTTCATTAAATATACCTTCTAACTTTTTCCCTATTCCTTCTGCCGATATATCGTTATTCTTATCATACAATTCTGCGGCTTTATTAATATTGAGCTTGTAATTATTGTAATCCCCATATAAATCTGCAACCACTTCTTTATAATAAGATGATTTTTTTGGAAGAATTTTTGTAATGCTGTCCAAAAGCTCCTTATTTAACTCTTCAATAGTAGACTTTTTAAATCCAAAGTCCATCTTTTTCATATGACCAATATCAGATTGACGAAAGAAGATTTTCTTTTTTGCTAAAATAGAAGCATAGTTTTTACCTAAGTTATCTTTAACTCTTTCAATAATCTTCTTAATGGTCAGCAATTCAGTAGTTAAAAACACTTCTTTAAGCTCGTAAAGCCGGGGAAGTAATGCTATTGTAATCCCTTCATTTTCTTCAAAGACAAGCCCTTTTGTTTCGTATCCCATATAAGATATGTAAATAGAATCTTGTGGTTGCTTAACATTTTCAAGTAAAAAAGTGAACTCTCCTTCTTCATTTGAAACCATTCCTTGATACAGCCCTGTTTCAATAGTTGCATAGGAAATAGGTTCCTTAGTATCCTGATCGATCACCTTAGCCGAGAAAGATTGTGCATTTACATATGAGAAAATAAGAACGTTAAGTAACGTTAATAAATGTTTTAATGACATTGTTTAATAATTATAGTTATAAGTTTAATTAATTATAACAGAAATTGTCCATATGGTATATAGACGAGATAATGTAAAATATGTTACTATAAAATATTCTTTTTTATGTTTTTTAATACCTAGCCAACTGATGCTCTCATATTTCATGAAATAAGTGGAATTAAGAAGACATAACAGTTTTATTGATACAGTCTGTTCCCCATATTATTATTTTTCCCTTGAGTACAAGGGCAACTACTTAATGATTGAAGTAGATCAAAACCAATCGTAATTGCATGTGTGCCAGAATTATAATCAGTTAAATCATTCAATGTAACTTGGTATGCATATGCGATGTAAAAGAAAGATTTTTTAAAACCTACCATAGGACCAATATTTAAAGGTTGTAAGGCTTGGTCATTTAAAAAACGATAGGATGCTCCTACCCAATAGAAATCATTGTTCCCATTAAATTTCTTATACTTAAAATTTAAATCAGTACTTGATCTTCCATCACTTTTAAATAATTGAACAAATGCAGAGGGTTCAAATTGAGAATAATTTGAACTTTTAATTACATATCCGGTATAGAATTGAAGATTGAGAAGTGAATTTGGTTCTAAATCTGAAAATGCATATAAATCCTTTGTTAAAATATTATTTGCATTCGCGCTTAACCAAAAATCTTTAAATCTGTAAAGAAATCCTACATCAAAGTTATGATTTGTTATAGATCGATCATCGTTAACAAAAGGATCTATTGTAGGATTTTCATAAGTCGTATTAAAATTTTCAATTGCAATCCTAAACATATTAATATTATATGATATACCAAAAGATAAATATTGTTCCGTATTATAATCTAATATTATATGGTGAGCAAAGGAAAATTTTATTCCTTGTTGACGTGTGTTACCATTTCTGTCATTATATGCAGTTAATCCAACCCCAGAGCTATTTGCTATTCTAATGTCTGAATACAAAGCTTGGTTTTGTGGTGCGTTTTTAATCCCAACCCATTGCGATAAGCCATTGATTCTTGTTCTAAAATTATTCCCAATTCCAGCAAAAGTAGGAGATAACACAAAATCATTGTCCGCTAAATATTGAGTAAATACAGGTACGCTAAGTTCTTGACCGAAGCTTTGGAAGGCGGTTAATAGGAACAAGTATTTTAAAATATTTTTCATTAAAGTAAGTTTAGGATAATGATTTAGTATATCAATTTACTAACCATCTATCTATATAGCTGTCTCTTATACACATCTGACGCTGCCGACGACTCCTTACGTGTAGA
>CAJXVL010000232.1 GCA_913061205.1 uncultured Flavobacteriaceae bacterium
AATAAATATGGCTTATCACAACGAACTAGGGAAAATAGGGGAAAAATTAGCAGCCGAATATTTGATAAATAAAGGTTATGAAATTTTAGCACAAAATTTTTATTTTGATAAAGCCGAAATTGACATCATTGCAAAAAAAGATTCTAAAAGAATCATTGTTGTAGAAGTAAAAACTAGAAATAGTGATTTTTTTGGCGACCCTCAAGAATTTGTAAGCCCTTCAAAAATTAAACGATTAGTAAAAGCAGCTAACGAATACATGATTAGCAATGATTTAGACTTGGAAGTCCGTTTTGATATTATAGCAGTTATAAAAAATAAAACGATTGAAAAGATGGAGCATTTTAAAGATGCTTTTTATCATTTCCAATAAGTTTTTTTATTTTTTTAAATATGCTTTTAAATCATCAAAATTTTCAGGTTTTACTAAAAATCTTTTGTCTTTATCTAGCACAAAATAAGTGGGTGTAATGGTAAGTCCATATTCACTAACAATGGTGTTGTTCCATTTTTTTAATTTAACAACATTAATAAAATTAGGATATTTTACAACTTCATTCGTCCATTTAAAAGTGTCTTCTTCCAAGCCTACAGCAATTATCTTGTACTTGGTAGTGTTAAGTTCTTGACTTAATTGATATAATTGTGGAATCTCTTTTAAGCAATGAGAACATCCACTACTCCAAAAAACAAGAATATAATTTTCTGCGATATCCAATTCACTTAATTTTTTGCCACTTCCATCATCCAAAATAAAATCGGGTGCTGGATTTCCAATGGATAAATTTTTAAATTGAGTCAATTTTAAAACAAGAACAGTATCATTTAACTGATTAGCTATTGGTATTAAATATCGTTCAGCTAAATAATTAGCCGTGCTTATAAGGTTATAGCTTACCAAATTTTGCCATAATTTTTCAATAAAATATTTTTGAAAATTAAGGTCTAACAACCTGGTTTGAGCTTCAACTTTATCTACGTTATTATTAAAGGACTGTTCTTTAGATATTCCCTCGGTTACTGTTCCAGTTATATAAGCTAGGGATTTTTCGATTAAAAAATTAGAACTTTGCAACACTTCATCATTAAATTGAATATTCGTAAAATAGGCGGCAGTTACGTTTTTAATATAATCGCCTGGAGTTTCTAATTCATTAGGAATGAAGGGTTGATTTGCCTTGATAAAATGATGAACTAATGTACCTTCAGATTTTTTTTCATAGGATTGTTGTAATTTTTTCTGTTTTTCAAAAATAAAAGACATGCCAGCATCTCCTGTAATTCCTTCTACATATTTAGTCTCTATATCGCTACCTATTAAGGTCATTTCGGTTAAATAAGAGTTTAACATGATGTTCTCATCAGATTTCTGAAAAACAGCACCATCTATCAAATTAAATGTCATTTCAATATCCTCTTCACCATTGTAAATAATATCAAAATTATAATCATTCTGAGGAACCGCATACACCAGTTTATAAATACCTGTTGTCGCTTCTTCATCGAGTATAAAAACTAAATCTCCATCCACTATTCTACTTTGAGCAATGTATTTACTATTTGTTGGTGCATTTTTATATAAAATGGCCCAGGTAAAATCATTTGCAGGAGAAAAAGTTACTTTAATAGTGTGTTGAGAAAAAATAATGAATGGAAAAAACAGTAATAAAAAAAGTATCTTATTAATTTTCATAGTTTCTAATTTAATAAATATTTGCGATAATTAAACCAAAATAGGAGACAAAGACTGTAAAGCTTTGTTGATAGTTGTAATATTCTCAAAGGTAATAATTAAACGCAGTCCATTTCGAGTATTTTTTTCTTTCATTTGAACCAAACTAGGATTGATTTTTGCAAATTGAATGATTTTTGAAAAGATAGGACTTTGATAAAAAGAACTTTCTTGATCGGTTACAAAATAACCAACAAGTTTGCCTTGTTTCATAATTACTCGTTCTAATCCAATAGCAATTGCAATCCATTTAATGCGGACACTATTAAGTAAATCTATCGCTTGAATAGGAAGTTCTCCAAAACGATCTATTAAATCTGTTTCATATTTTTGAAGTTCTTCTTCTGTTTTTAAATCACCTAATTTGTTGTAAAGGTTCAATCTTTCCGTGATATTATTCACATAATCATCCGGGAAAAGCAATTCGAAATCGGTATCAATTACCGTTTCTTTTACAAAGTCTTTTAGTTCATGTTCTGTACCTGAATAAAGATCTTTAAACTCTTTTTCTTTAAGCTCATCAATCGCTTCAGCAAGAATTTTTTGATATGTTTCAAAGCCTATTTCGTTAATAAAACCACTTTGTTCTCCACCTAATAAATCTCCAGCTCCTCTAATCTCCAAATCTTTCATGGCGATGTTTAAGCCACTCCCAAGTTCACTAAATTGTTCTAGGGCTTGGATGCGTTTACGTGCATCATCGGTCATTGCAGAGTAAGGTGGCGTGATAAAATAGCAAAAAGCTTTTTTATTGCTTCTTCCTACACGTCCACGCATTTGATGTAAATCGGATAAGCCAAAATTATTAGCGTTATTTATAAATATGGTATTTGCATTTGGAACGTCTAAGCCACTTTCAATAATCGTGGTAGAAACCAATACATCAAACTCATTATTCATAAAAGCCAACATGAGTTGTTCTAACTTTTTACCATCTAATTGCCCATGACCAATACCAATTTTTGCATCTGGAACTAAACGTTGTATCATTCCGGCAACCTCTTTGATATTTTCAATGCGATTATGAACAAAAAACACTTGACCATTTCTTGAAATTTCATAACGAATAGCATCTCTAATGGTATCTTCAGAAAAACG
>CAJXVL010000233.1 GCA_913061205.1 uncultured Flavobacteriaceae bacterium
TACACGTAAGGAGTCGTCGGCAGCGTCAGATGTGTATAAGAGACAGGGTTTAGTTAGTGCAAATTTAGACACAAAGAGCTCCTAAATTTCTATAAGACTTATTATTTTATTTTAGCATTGCTTTAAAAGCTTCTAAGTCAAATTCATTCCCATAAAACAACGTGCTCATTCGCATGACATCTGCTGCAATAAGAACTGCAGTTTTAATTTCCTCATCTGAAGCGCCAAGTCTTCTTGCTTCAGAAATATGATATGGGATACAATAAGCACATTTTGTGGCAGCAGAAGTTCCTAAAGCTATTAAATGTGCGTTTTTTTCATTAATAGCTCCTTTAGAAAACAACTCCATTTGCGATGCAAAGTATTGGTCTGAACTTTTTAAAATTGATGTAGGATAAAGAGAGTTAAAAGGACTTTTCAAGAGCAATTCTGATTTTTCAGCATCACTAATTGTGTCTTGGGCTACAACCGTTTGAAATCCTACTACAAAAACGAATGCGATTAAAAGATTTTTCATTTATTTATATTTTAAGTTATATATAAATATAAATAAAATTATTATCAGAAACAATTATAGTGTGAACTATTAAAGTTATAGAAGTTGCTGAATAAAGAGATCGAAGTATGCCTTTAGTTTCAAAAACAGGATTGAATACTAGTAACACCAAAGCTAAAATCTGATAAAATTCCGATTTAGAACAATAATTTTCATTCTTTTATCTGAAGAGCAAGAAGTCTTGTAAATGATATCAGTATTGGTATTTAGTATCGTTTTCAACTTGAAATTTAAATCAGAAATCAATTTATTTGTATTTCTAATATTTTGGCTTCGATCTAAATCAGTATTATAAAGGTTTTGTTGTATTTCTCCATTTTTGATGCTAAAGTCATTATTAATGAGCAATATTAATATTTCGTTTTCGAGAGTATTCAATTTTAGAAAACCATCTTTAGAAGTAATTTTGTTGTTTTTAAATAGTAGTTTATTAGAGTTATTTTTAGACTTCTTTCTAGAATAAAAAACGAATATTAATATACCTATACAAGAAATAACTATCAATATATTTAAGGTAATTGTGTTTAGATTATTTACAAGAGCTTGTTCATTTATAAGATTAAAATTTAATGCATCAAGCTTTGTTTTTACAAGCTTTATTCCAGAATCATATTGAATCCATAGGTAAATATTATCTTTATGTACAAAGGGTTTATTAACTCCATAAATTGTTTTTTGAATTATTGGATCTAAAGCGTATTCTTTTAATAGGCTGTTTTTTAAATCAACCTCTAAAATAAATTCATAAGTGGGAGAAAAAATATTCCCATTTAATTCAAAGGAGTTATTGCTATACTTAATATTTTGATTTAACAGCCCTATGTTTTCCCATTTTTTTGCTTTAAAATCAAAACTCCATATTTCATCGTTATTTATTCTCTGATTTAAATCTTCTGGATTTACTTTTTCCCCACCTATGATATAAAGTTTATCATTTAAAATTTTATAAAAACTAGAACATGATCCTTTAGGATAGATTCCATTAACTGAGCTAATAATTTGCCATTCATTAGTGACAGTATCATAAAAGGTGAGTTTATTATTAGTGGTCCAAAAACCATAACCCCCATAACGATATATAGTGTCATTATAAGTAAATAAATTACTATCCCAAGTCATTTTATGGGTATACGAGTTATCAATTCTTTGAATGGTGTCATTATTTAATTGATACACTTTACCTCCATTAATTTCTACGAAATGAATGGGCTCTTTATCTAGTATATGATATACTGAGAAGTCAAAATTAGGTGGGGATATTATTTCTTTTTTTTCAAGCAGGTGAAAACTGTTTAAATCGTATATAGAAACAGAATCTTTTTTAAAAATCAACAACTCTTCATTGTTCTTATTAAAGGAGTAGTTTGATTCCGTATCAATATAGATCTCTTGGCCAAATGAATTGAATCCAATGAGAAAGATTATAAAAAACAACTTCTTATGCATACATAAAATATTATTTATGGGGTACTATTTTATTGATTTTAGTAAAGCTAAGATTGATTTTTAAAACTGAAATAGTTCATCTATATCTGCAATTTTTTCTACAAGATAATACTATTTTATTTCTTGTAAAATAAATAGGTGTATTAAAATACACCTACCTTAAACTAGTTGAAATATATTGTTGGATAAAGTTAGAATAATAATTTTATTTGAATTAGGAAAAACTCTCTTTTGTCTAATTTTTGATATTACTAGTATTTTCTTTATTGAACGTCCTTTTACAAACTTCGTAACTATTTTTATTCGCAGTGGGTTTTAATTGTTTGCAATGATATCTAACTGAAAAAGGGATAAGCCTCCTCATTTGCTACTCAATAATCCACTTTAACATTAAACGATCATAATGCGATAGAAGATTATTGCAAGAATTCCAAATAGGGCGATGCATCCCCAAGTAATTAATTCATTTTTATATCTTCGTACTGCACTGCTAATATATGTTTCTTGATCTGCCATACTATTAATATTGTATTTTTTAATTTCCAGTTCTACAGCATCACCAAATTGATTACTAAGTGATGGATTGAACTCTATGGTCAATGTTCTTTGTTCCTTATAAAGGAATCATAAAACATTTATCTTTTAGAAACCCAGGGTTTTTAAATTTATTATAAACCTTCTGTTTTACTTTAGACAACAAAATTATAACAAAATATTCTTATATTTGATACATAAATGATACATAAATGATACATAAATGCCTGTCTCTTATACACATCTCCGAGCCCACGAGACGTAGAGGAATCTC
>CAJXVL010000234.1 GCA_913061205.1 uncultured Flavobacteriaceae bacterium
CCTCCTGGTACATATACAGGTATTTCATTTGTATATGGATTTAATGAAGAAGATAATATAGACCAAGCTTATCTAGATTTAAATACTGCTAGCTGGAATTGGCCTGAAATGTTAGGTGGAGGTTATCACTTTATGCAATTGGATGGTACTTTTACAAGCCCAACAAATCTAAGTCCACTCCCGTTTAATTACCATAATGGAACTGCTCGCATAAGTGATGGTGTTTTTGAACAAAACTTTATTAGAGTTAATGTAGATGGATTATCAATAGACAGCAATACTAACATCGACATAAAAATGAATTTAGCAGAATGGTTTAAAAACCCTAAAACCTGGGATTTAAATGTACTTAATACAGGATTGATGGGTAATTATGATGCTCAAAGAGAAATGAACGAAAATGGCCAATCGGTTTTTAGTGTTTATTTAGGTGATTAATTAAAATATATTAATGAGGTGTTTTTTAATAATATTATTAACTGGTTTTTTAATGTCTTGTTCGAGTTCAGATGATACTATCGGATATCAAGCAATACCAAAAGATATAGAAATACCTCAATTATTTAGCGATTTACTTTTACCTCCTTTAATACCATCAGATAACCCACAAACCGAAGAAGGTATAAGGTTAGGAAGAGAACTTTTTTACGAACCATTATTATCTGGTGATGGAACTCAAGCTTGTGCAAATTGTCATTTTTCAGAATATTCATTTACAGAATCCACTCGTTTTAGTACTGGAATTACTGGAGCGATAGGTACTAGAAATGCGATGCCATTATATAATATGGCTTGGAATTTTGAGGCAAATTTCTTGTGGGATGGACGAGCTAAAAGCCTAGAAGAACAAGTCTCTGATCCTATAGAAAATGTTATAGAAATGAATAATACTTGGCCAAATGCACTAGCTACTTTACAAGCTACAAATAACTATCCAGAATTATTTTCACAAGCATTTGGAACCTCAACAATAACGAAAGAATTAGTCACTAAGGCAATTGCCCAATTTGAACGTACCATGGTTTCAGGAAATTCAAGATTTGATCAATACCTATTAGGTGATCAAAATGCGATAACAGCTTCTGAAATAAACGGTTTTAATATTTTTATGGATGAAGAAAGAGGAGATTGTTTTCATTGTCACGGAAGCAATTCTAATCCCTTATGGACAGATAACATATTTCATAATAACGGACTGGATAGCTCTTTCGATGATTTGGGATTAGGAGGTATTACTGGAGATCCATTAGACAATGGAAAGTTTAAATCACCTTCGTTAAGGAATTTAGCCTATACAAGTCCATTTATGCATGATGGCCGATTTGAAACTTTAGATGAAGTAATTAATCATTATAGTGAAGGATTGGTCTATTCTGAAACCATAGATCCTTTGATGAAAAATATCGCCCAAGGTGGAGTTCAACTAACTGAAAATGAAAAAACCGATTTAAAAGCATTTTTACTTTCTTTATCTGAACCGGGGTTTACTACAAATCCTGAATTACAAAATCCAAATTAGTAATACACATTTATTAATATTTAACTATTATTTTGTTGATTTAAGTATTTACCAACTGTAATCGCAGTAAGGATTACTAGGTAAAATTGTCCTGTTAATCCAACAAATATGGCAGCTTTCTGGGCAACTTGAGTTATTGGATAGATATCACCATATCCAATGGTTAGTAATGTGACATAACTAAAATACATAAGACCTGAAGAATAAGTTGCACGCCCCAATTCAATCAAATCCAGACCTGCAAAAGAATTTGGATGTCCTAAATTAACGCTAAGAAAAATAAAATACCCTATAAACCCAAGAGATATATAACCACTTATCAAACCTAAAATTACATTTCTTTCAATCAATTTGGCATTCCAAACTGTTTTAATTATTTCAAAAGTTACTAATATGTGAAAAATGAAATAAGTGAAAAATTTTAAATAAATGAAGAATTTTAAATAATTTGATAGTGATATTGTTTTAGTTACTGAAGTATAATTTCCAAATCCAAAAATCACAACTTCAACACAAATTATGATTATAAAAAACCACATTAATTTTATTTTTTTGGAAATCAGAACTATACCAGCTAATATGTTAGCAATAAATAAAAGAGGAGAAAGAATGGTTTCGAAAAAATGAGCATCAAAACCTATAGACCCAAATAAAATCAATAATTGAGTTATTAAAAAAGATTCATTTCGATATTTAAAAACTGATTTGTACATATATAAAAACTGTCAACAAATAGAAATTGACGGTTATTAAATTATTTAAAATTTATATCTTATTCAAACTATTGAATACTAATTTTG
This sequence comes from uncultured Flavobacteriaceae bacterium, assembly GCA_913061205.1. Taxonomy (GTDB): domain Bacteria; phylum Bacteroidota; class Bacteroidia; order Flavobacteriales; family Flavobacteriaceae; genus Marifrigoribacter. The sequence continues at coordinate 2,320 of CAJXVL010000234.1, forward strand.
AGTACTCTTTAGCTGTTTTAATAACACTACTTGGATCAATTATTTGTGAAGTAACAACTCCAATTAATTGTTTTCCTTCTGGTTCATCTAAATTATATATTAATGTTTCTAAAATGTATGATTTAGAAACTCTTGTTGTAGTTGTACTAGGGACGTAATTTCCATAGGTAGAGTAAGAATAAGGATTGTTATAATAGCCGTAAAACCCACCATAATAGCCGGGATAACCACCATAGTAGGTAGTGCCTCCAGCGTAATAACCACCAGATTCTTCCGTAACTTGAGATTCGTTGTAATCTTTAACAACACTCATTACTACCCCTTGAAACCCTTCTTTTTCAATTAAAGTTTTCATGGCACCTTCTTTCATTTTCTCATCAGGGTTGTGATTGCTATATTTTAAATAGCTTTCTGTAGCTTTAAATCCTGCTTTTCTTAAATCATTTGCCATTGCTTCTTCAAAAGCAATTCTAGCCATTTTAT
>CAJXVL010000235.1 GCA_913061205.1 uncultured Flavobacteriaceae bacterium
TACGTCTCGTGGGCTCGGAGATGTGTATAAGAGACAGAGTTGCAACTATTTTAATAAATCTATTTTTAATTAGAGATATTATGATCTTTAATAAAATATCCTTATTAAAATCAAAGCGTTATTTATATATTATATTTTACATTATCAGTGGTTTTGTTTTTTTAGCACTAATTCCGTTTACAAATAAGGATTTTGAACCACAAATAATATTAGGCATATTTATACTTGCCTGGACCAATGATACTTTTGCTTATTTAGTTGGGAAAGGTTTTGGAAAAAGAAAACTAATGGAAAAGATATCTCCTAAAAAAACGATTGAAGGTTTTTTTGGCGGTATGGTGGGAGCTCTTTTTGCAAGTTTTATTTTTTTTAAGTTCACATCAATAACTGAATATAGTTTAATATTTTGGTTATTTTTGGCTTTATTAGTTTCTGTTTTAGGGACAATTGGTGATTTAATTCAGTCAAAATTTAAAAGACTAGCTGGAGTAAAAGATAGCGGAAACATCATGCCCGGTCACGGTGGCGTTTATGATAGGCTTGACAGTATTATATTTGCGGGTCCATTTATTTATTTGTTTATAATTATAATAAATTATGTTTCATAAAGAAGGGTTTAAAATTATTACCACAGTTTTTTTAATAAGTGCAATTTTAGCAGTTTCTGCTCACTTCTTAATTGATAATGAATACCTAGAAAAAGGAGTTTTAATAATTGTTTTGATAGTACTGTTTCTAATTCTTCAGTTTTTCAGAAACCCAAAAAGAGATTTTAAATTAAACACAAACCAAGTTTTGTCAGCTGTTGATGGCAAGGTTGTGGTTATTGAAGAAGTTTTTGAAAAAGAATATTTTAAAGATAAAAGACTACAAATTTCTGTATTCATGTCACCTTTAAATGTGCATGTAACAAGGTATCCGGTTAGTGGAAGTGTTGTTTATAACAAATACCATCCTGGTAAATTTTTAGTAGCATGGCACCCAAAATCCTCAGAAGAGAACGAACGTACTACTGTAGTGGTTAAGTCCTTAGAATTTGGAGAAATAATGCATAGACAAATCGCTGGTGCTGTTGCCAAAAGAATTGTAAATTATGCAGAAGAAGGTCAGGAAGTTTTCCAAACTTCTGATAGTGGTTTTATAAAATTTGGTTCACGTGTAGATATTTTTTTACCTTTAGGTACGAAAATCAATGTGAAGCTTGATCAAAAAGTAAAAGGAGGAATTACCGTATTGGCAAACAATGACAACTGAAGAATTGGAAATAGTATTTAGAAAAGCTGTTAAAAGCGTTAACGATCATAAGGATCCTTTTCCTGCAGATTTATTATTGCGTTTGTATTCTTTTTATAAAATTGCTACTAACGATCAGGATACCCCAAGAAGTAAAACACCTTTAATTAATGCTTTTAAAACAAATGCACTATTTCAAACACAAGGTTTAACTCCTGATGAAGCCAAAGAACATTATATTGAGTGTGCAAAGCACTATTTTTTATATCGAAAATAATTAAATATGATCATTCATCATATAGGGGAAAATAATTCTATTTTAAATAAATTTATTGCAGAGATTAGAGACGCTTCTATTCAAAAAGATTCACTTCGATTTAGAAGAAATATAGAACGTATAGGTGAAGTTCTAGGATATGAACTCAGTAAATTTGTTAGGTACAATAACAAGAGTATTATTACTCCGTTGGGAATTAAAAACATCCATCTCCCAACTAATAAAATAGTAATATGTTCTATTTTACGAGCTGGTTTACCTTTACATCAAGGCTTATTAAATTATTTTGATGACTCAGAAAATGCTTTTATTTCAGCATACCGACACCACCCAAATCAAGATAATAATTTTGAAATCAAAGTTGAATATTTTGCAGCTCCTTCATTAAAAGGTAAAACCCTATTATTAGCAGATCCCATGTTAGCAACTGGTCAGTCTTTAGTTGCAGTTTATGAAGCTATCAAAAAGCAAAGAGTCATCGATGATATTCATATTGTCGCTATCATTGCTAGCACTGAAGGAATCGGTTTTATTAAATCTCATTTTCCTGAACACACGCATCTTTGGATCGCAACAATCGATGATCAATTAAACGACAGGGGTTATATTATACCAGGATTAGGTGATGCAGGTGATTTGGCATTTGGATCAAAACTTTAAAACCCTAACTTATTAATGAAATACGCTCCTTTTTTAAATTACATTAAAAATTTCGTAGACTTAAATGAAAAAGAAATAACTTTTTTACGTTCATATACCAATTATAAAAAATATTTTAAAGGTCAATACATAGTTCAGCAAGGTGAAGTTTGTAACCACACCAACTTTATAATTTCTGGATGTACTGAAAATTTTTATATTGATCAAAAAGGTCAAGAACATATAGTAACATTTGCAATTGAAAATTGGTGGTCGTCAGATATTAGTAGCTTTATAACCCAAAAACCTTCGGACTTTAATGTTAAGTGTCTCGAGGATACAGAAGTCATTCAATTTACTTGTCAAAATCAAGATGAAATTTTTAAAAATATTCCGAAAATGGAAACACTTTTTAGAAAATTATTAGAAAAAGCGCTGGTCTCTTCACAAAAAAGAATTGTCAATAATTTTAGCCTCTCTGCAAAAGATCAATATATATATTTTAAAAATCAATATCCAAACATAGAGCAAAGAGTCCCTCAATACATGGTAGCCTCTTATTTGGGCATCACAAAAGAATTTTTAAGTAAAATTAAAGCGCAGTTAGTTAAGAATAAATCGTAAGCCAGCTATTTTGATTTGTTAATCT
>CAJXVL010000236.1 GCA_913061205.1 uncultured Flavobacteriaceae bacterium
TACACGTAAGGAGTCGTCGGCAGCGTCAGATGTGTATAAGAGACAGGTATTATTGGGAATAAAAATAATTCCGTTTTAAATTTATATACCTCTGATTCTACTTTAAACATCGGTAATTCATATCCTATTAAAGCATATAAAGTTGCCAAAGGAATAATAGATTATTCAGAAATAAAAAGCCCATATATTTTCAAATACAATGAAAAATTAATTTTAGTTCTAGACAGTTTAGGAATATATCCTGATAGTTATAAAATCGATATTGTTCTATTGACGTATAGCCCAAAAATTAATTTAAATAGAATCCTAGAAAGTCTTCAGCCTAAAATGATAATTGCAGATGGAAGCAATTATAAATCGTATGTAAAGCGTTGGAAAAAGAGCTGTACTAAAAAAAATATTTCCTTCCATTTCACAGGAACTGATGGAGCCTATATCATAAAAAACGAATAATAATAGAATAAACGAAACCTCCTACAGTGAAAGTCCCAACAAAAATAGTTGGCAGAATAAAGAATTGTTTGTGAAAAAATGATCATTAAGTACCAAATAGAAAAGATTTAAATACTTTAAAATAAAACTATTAAAAAGTACTTTTAAAATTCTTTTGATATTCTTGCCATGATTCGCTAGTTGTTAACTTTTTATAATCATCATTGGCGATCATCTTTAAATATAACTCTAGTTGTTTGGGAGTTTTATAACCAACTACAGGTTGAATTAAATCACCGTTTTCTGCAAAAAAAACAATCGTAGGATAGCCTGAAATTTTTAATGCATTTGCTAAAAAATGTTGTGAATTTCTACCTTTTCTTCCTTCCTGATAGTTTGGGTTGGTATAGTTAAAATCTTGATACATGATCTCTTCGGTACCTTCTGCGTTAAACTTAACTGGATAGTAATTTTCGTTTACAAATGTGATAACATCTTTATTCCCAAAAGTGTTTTTATCCAATAATTTACAAGGACCACACCAATCGGTATATACATCCATAAATATTTTCTTTGGAGTTTCTTTTTGAGCTTCTAAAGCATCATTCATAGACATCCACTGAATTTTATCTTGGGCATGTAACTGAAGACTCCCGAAGAATATAAAAGCAATAAGCAATAAGTTTTTCATTTTTAAATGTATTATAAACCTTTCATTTTTTAAAAACGCCCCAAAAGGGGCGTTTATTGTTATTTATACAATCATTTTTTTTATTACTTAACACCGTGCATTAACTTTTTAACTATTGGAGTTAAACTCATAACAATTAGACCTGCAATTATTGGTATAAATGTGAATATTAAGAAAAACGTGCTCATGGAATATTCCGATGTGATCGAGTCAATCATTCCACCCATAGAACCAGCTGCTTTATTACCTAGTCCAATAGCAATATACCAAAGACCAAACATCATACCAATTTTTGTAGCTGGAACTAATTTAGAAACATACGATAAACCAACAGGAGATAAACTAAGCTCTCCTAAAGTATGTAATAAATATGCTAAAATTAACCAAATTATACTAACAGATGCTGTTTGTGCTCCTTGAGGAATACTTGCAGATCCGTAAGCTAATATTCCAAAGCCTAATCCCAGTAATATTAACCCTATTCCAAACTTAACTGTTGCTGGGGGATTGTATTTACTTTCCCATACTTTAGAAAACAAAGGAGCAAAAGCAATGATGTAAAATGAATTTAAAATACCAAACCATGAAGCTGGAATTTCTGTTGATTCTTCATTAAATTGAGTGTATAACATCCATAAAACTAAAACCCATATGATAATGAAACTCAATCCTAAAAATGTATTTGATAAAGCATATTTTTTAAATGTAATTTTAAATAACTGCAACAATACATAGGTGATAATTATTAATGGAACTACAGTAAGTAGTGTATTTGCAATTCTAAATATAAATGCAGAATCTCCTTCTAACACTCTATTGGTGTAATCTGCAGCAAAAATAGTCATCGAACCACCAGCTTGCTCAAAAGCAGCCCAAAAGAACACCGTAAAAACAGCTAAAATACCAACTACAGTATACCTATCACGTTGTACTTTATTTGAGATTATTTTAGCAGCTGCTTCCTCATTTGTATCTTCAACAGCATCCGATAAGTCTAGTGTTTTTGTAGGTGCTAAACCTACATTTCCAAAAATCCCTTGAGCAAACCAAAATTGTAACATTCCTAAAAACATAAAGATTCCAGCTAATCCAAATCCCCAGTGCCATCCAACTGTTTCCCCAATATAACCACACAGCATAATTCCTAAAAACGCTCCTGCATTTACACCCATATAAAAAATAGTAAATGCACCATCTTTTTTATCCTGAGCATTGATATATACACCGTTAATAATTGAAGTAATATTCGGCTTAAACAAACCATTACCGGCTACTAAACACCCAATTCCTATATATAAACCCCAAGGAGTATCCATAGCCATAGAAGCATGGCCTAATGTCATAATTAAAGCACCTAATGCAACCGCATTTCTGTATCCCATAAACTTATCGGCTATTAGACCTCCTAATATTGGAGAAAAATAAACCAACATGGTATAGGTTCCGTATAAACCTAAAGCTTCTTCTCTAGACCAAGCCCAACCGCCATCTAATAAAGCAGAAGTTAAAAATAACACCAATAAGGCACGCATTCCATAATAGGAAAAACGTTCCCACATTTCGGTAAAAAACAAGACGAACAATCCACTTGGGTGTCCCATTAATAGTTTTTGATTCATTTCTGAACCTTCAAATTTAAACTTCGCTAAATCCATTTAATTTAATT
>CAJXVL010000237.1 GCA_913061205.1 uncultured Flavobacteriaceae bacterium
ATTCCTCTACGTCTCGTGGGCTCGGAGATGTGTATAAGAGACAGGTAGTCAATTATGTAATACATTTACGGGTAAATTTCCATTAATTTGACAGTAATTAAAACTATTATTTTTTCTTTGTTTTTTTTCTTTTTTTTCCAGTTTGCAAAGGGACAAGAGCTTTTAAGCCCGCTTTTAGATAGCCTATCGGTCGTTTCTAGTGAAAGTGAAAAGTCCAGAATTAGTCTAAAAATAGCTCTAGAGTTATACAATACTGATTGGGAACGATCACAATATTATTTGGACGTTGCTGAAGAGTCAGCTTTAGCCTCTAAATACCCTCAAACATATGCAGATTTTTCAGAGATAGCAGGAGATATATTTTATGAAAAGCAGGCTTTAGATATAGCTTTAACATATTATTTAAAGGCTTATGAGTTTTATAAGGATACCGATCTTCCAAAAAAACATGTTATAGAAGGTTATCTCAGTGTTCTTTATGCTCAAGTTGAAGACTTTGATGATGCTTTAGTTTTTTGTCAACTTAGTTATGAGTATCAAAAAAAACAAAAAGATTCACTAGCCCTTGCAAAATCATTAAATAATATAGGTCTTCTATACTTCCATTCAGGGGTCAGTCTAGACTCCTCTATTGTTTATTTTCAAAAGTCCCTAAAAATTGGACATGAAATTAACAACAATAATCTGTATTTCCATCTGTATACGAATTTAGCTAGAGTATTTATTGAAAAAGAGCAATATGAAAAAGCTAAATTATATATAAAAAAAGCTTTTTTAATCATTAAAAATATTGAAAGGCCGGTAAAAAGAGCTTGGTTTTACAATTCGGTTGCAGAACTCTATTCAAAGCAAAGTAAAATTGATTCAAGCATTTACTTTGCTAGCAAAGCTTTTAGAATTTCAGATAGTCTTTTCCCTTATAGTATACAAAATCTTAAATCTGTTGAATTATTATATAATTCTTATAGATTAAATAAGGAATTTGAAAAAGCTACTAATTTTTTTGAAGTCTACAATGAAATTAGTGACAGCTTAAATATCGAAGAAAAAAAACTAAATGTTGAAAAAATAATAATTCAAGAGTCATATAAAACTAAAGAAAAAATCCAAGTTTTAAAGGAAGACGAGACCTTGCTAATGAACCTTATATTTGTATTAGTTTGTTGTGTTTTGTTATTGATATTAGTCGTATTACTAGCTAGGAATCAAACCAAATTGAAAAATATTCAATTAGAAAAAGTATTGATTTTAAAAAATAAAGAAGAATTAAATATGAGTTTAGATATTAGGAATAAAGAACTCATAGGTAAAACAATGGTCGAAATATATAGAACTGAAGCCATTGATGAAGTTTTAGATGATTTAAAAAATATAAAACGAAAGGTTTTAAAAAGAGAAACAAAAAAAGATATTGCTGGTATATTAAACAAGTTAGAAAAAAATACAAAAAGCGATATTTGGAAAGAGTTTGAATTACGTTTTGAAAAAGTTCATCAATCTTTTTATAAATCTCTTTTTTTAGCACATCCCGACTTAACTTCAAAAGACAAGCGATTATGCGCGCTTTTAACATTGAATTTATCAACTAAAGAAATTTCTCAAATTACAGGGCAATCTTTTAAATCTGTTGAGAATGCACGAACCCGACTTAGAAAAAAACTAAAAATAACTAATTTAGGAACAGATTTAACGATCTATCTCTCTGAGTTTAATTAGTTTTTCTTACCTATTCTTAATTTTAATGGCTCAAAATATATAGTTTAAAATACTTTAATACAGTTATTTATATTAAAATGAGTGGTATTTAAGTGTTTTAAATAATTTTATGAGTGATTTTTATAGGGTCATTAAATCAATTTGTAGAAGCTTATAAATTATTTTTGATTAAATTATTTATATTTCTTAATTCAGATCAATGTTTGATATTTATAAATAATATAGTTTTGATTATAACAAAACTTAAATTATTGATGATGCAATGAAAATAGGTGTATTACATTACACTTATTTTTATAAATCATAAAATACATATTTATAACTATTTCATAATATGATAAAATTATGTAAAAAATTATTGAATAGATTTTCTAATGGTGATTCTACCATTAGATTAAATAATAGAACCATAAGATCTGCTGTTAGTGAGTGGTTGAAAAACCCTAAAGAAGCGGAGTTTGTTTACGGACACATTTCTAATTGGGATACCTCTAAAGTAACCAGTATGAAATGGCTTTTTTTTAATGCACCTTTATTTGATGAGTTTATTGGTGATTGGGATGTGAGTAATGTGACTGATATGAGCTTTATGTTTAGAAATGACGAAATGGTATTTGGTTCTAAATTCAATCAATACATTGGTGATTGGGATGTAAGTAAGGTGATTACAATGGAGGAAATGTTCTTTGGTACAACTTCTTTTAACCAAGACATTAGTTCTTGGGACGTAAGTAGTGTGGTTACAATGAAGGCTATGTTTTTTGGAAGTAATTTCAATCAAGCTTTAGGTAATTGGGATGTTAGTAATTTGAATAATATTTCTTTTATGCTTTATGATGCGAAAGTTTTTAATCAAGATTTAAGTTATTGGGATACCAAAAATGTTAAAGTTAGTTCTAAGTTTAGCATCAATACCATTCAATGGAAATTTCCAAAGCCTAATTTGTTAGCTTTCAATCTTGAATAAAACGATGTATGTTTATCTCATTTGTTAATCATATAAAAAATAGGTGTAATGTCTGTCTCTTATACACATCTGACGCTGCCGACGACTCCTTACGTGTAGA
>CAJXVL010000238.1 GCA_913061205.1 uncultured Flavobacteriaceae bacterium
CAGCGTCAGATGTGTATAAGAGACAGATGATAAAAAGGTTAAATAATATTTTTTATTGTAAATATTCACAGTTTTTGTTGAATTATTAATAGTTTATTCTTACTTTTACATTAGTTAACACAATAAATAAATTTAAGCCTATAGCATAATACTACTTTTTTAAATAAATAATTTATACCAAACAAGCATTAATAATAGTGTATTGTTTGTTTTTAAAAAGTAATGTTATGAAAAAGAACAAATCTACAGATGCACATCTAGTGAGTGCATACATGAAAGGCGATGAATTAGCAATAAGCGAATTAATAACTCGGCACAAGCAAAAAATTTACAGTTTCATTTATTCAAAAGTATATGATAGAGATGTCTCAGAAGATATTTTTCAGGATACTTTTATAAAGGTTATAAATACCTTAAAAAGAGGTGCTTATAATGAAGAAGGGAAATTTATTCCTTGGGTAATGAGAATTTCTCATAATTTAGTAATCGATTATTTTAGAAAAAATAATAGAATGCCAAAATTTGAAAATAATTCTGATTTTGATATTTTTTCAGTCTTACATGATGGTTCATTAAATGCCGAAAAAACAATGATTAAAGGACAAGTTGAAGAGGATCTTAAAAGGATTATTCAAGAGTTGCCTGAAGACCAGAAAGAAGTGCTATTGATGAGAATTTATAAAGAAATGAGTTTTAAAGATATTAGTGAGCAAACAGGAGTAAGTATCAATACTGCTTTGGGTAGAATGAGGTATGCACTAATCAATATAAGAAAGGTGATAGAAAAGCATAATATCGTATTAACTAACTAATACAATAAATGATATTTTGGTACGTTATAAAATAACATCAACATCAAATTATCAGTTATATGGAAAAAATGTACTCTGGAACTTCACGAAAGGAACACGTGAAAAAAAACTTGATTCCGAAAGAAGATACAATAAGATTTCTTCTTGATTACTCTAAGGCTTTAAATGTTAAAGTTTATAATAAAATGAAGTTTGTAACACTTTTGAACTAAAAATAAAACACTAACCTCAAAATATTATTTTGAGGTTTTTTTTATTTAATCACTCTTTTTTTGTGGTAACTATTAATAATAGTTTTTCTGCCTATGGTCTTAGTGATGATATCATTTTCTAAATTCCAACCACGGGCTGGTGAATATTCTCTCCCATAGAATATAATTTGTAAATGTAATTTATTCCAAATCTCAATTGGAAATAACCGTTTTGCGTCTTTTTCTGTTTGCATTACATTTTTTCCATTGGTAAATCCCCAACGATACATCAATCGGTGTATGTGAGTGTCTACAGGAAAAGCAGGGATATTAAATGCTTGTGACATCACTACACCAGCTGTTTTATGGCCAACTGCAGGTAAGGCTTCAAGGTCTTCAAATGTTTGAGGAACTTTTCCATGATGTTGATCAATAATGATATGAGATAAGCCATAAATTCCTTTTGATTTCATAGGAGATAGCCCAACAGGTTTTATGATTTCCCTAATTTCTTCAACCGATAATTTTATCATATCATATGGGTTGTCAGCTCTATTAAAAAGAATTGGTGTCACTTTATTTACTCCTTTATCCGTACTTTGAGCTGAAAGTAATACCGCAATTAATAAAGTATAAGGATCCTTATGGTCTAAAGGAATAGGAGTTTCTGGATATTTTTCTTCAAGTTGATCAATTACAAATGCAACCTTTTCTTGTTTAGTCATTTTATGTACTTTTGTACAAAAGTAAAGAATTGAAACGAGCTTGCTAAAATTTTGTCATTAAAGAAAATGATATACAGGCAATACATAAGTATTAGTTATAAAAAAATATACAGATGAAAACATTAAAAGTAGGAGATAAGGTTCCAAATTTTACTGCATTGGACCAAGATGGTAATTCAATTTCATTATCCGATTATCAAGGAAAACAAATAATTGTATTTTTTTACCCTAAAGCAAGCACTCCCGGCTGCACTGTGGAAGCTTGTAATTTAAGAGACAATTATGAATTGCTTCAAAAAAAAGGGTTTGAATTAATTGGAGTGAGTGCCGATAGCCAAAAAAGACAAGCTAATTTTAGAAATAAATATAGTTTTCCATTTCCATTATTAGCAGATGAAGATAAAAATGTTATTAATGTTTTTGGAGTATGGGGTCCAAAAAAGTTTATGGGCCGTGAATATGACGGAATACATCGTAAAACATTTATTATTGATGAAAAAGGAATGGTGAGTCAGGTAATTGATAAGGTTAAAACCAAGTCACATTCTTCTCAAATACTAGATAATAATTAATTTAGTATTCTTTATATCCAAATAATTTTTTTTGTTTGATAATTTCAGATACTCCTGCGGGTAAAAGTTTTTCCCAACCCTCTTTTTTATTTTCAATCATTTTTAATGCCTCTCTTGAGAAAATGTTTAAGTTATCTTTATCAAAACCTTCTATATCTACCACTTTCCCGTTGTATTTAAAGAATTTATAAAGCTCTTTTATTCTTGGATGAACTTTTAAATTTTCACTATTGGTGTATTCACCATTTTTTGGATTTAGCATCGGATACAGATATACCTTCAAATCTTTAAAAAATAATTTACCAAAAGCTTCTAAAATTCCACCACTTAAATGGCGGTAATATTTTTCATCAAAAATATCAATCAAATTATTAACTCCTAGAGTTAATCCCATGCGTTTTTTAGTATACGCAGAAAAATATTCAACTAATTTGTAATACTCTTGAAAGTTAGATATCATTACAGTATGCCCTAAGGAACAT
>CAJXVL010000239.1 GCA_913061205.1 uncultured Flavobacteriaceae bacterium
GTCTCGTGGGCTCGGAGATGTGTATAAGAGACAGGAATCATTGGATATTGTAAGAACCTTAATAGGTATTTATGTTATGTTGGGAATGGATGAAGAAGAAAATGCTATGAAAGTAATGATGGAAAACAATAAAGGTGAATAATATAAAAATATTCACTAATTATAAAAAAAGCTTCTAATTAATTAGAAGCTTTTTTTATACAATTCTTTTAATAACTCTTAATTTATGGGTATGCGTTTGACTTTCATTATTGAAAATACCAGAATGATCTAAATGATCTATTCTAACTTTTCCATGAGCATGAATTATTTGGTTATTTTTCATAATGATGCCTACATGAGTAATATTACCTTCTTCATCATCAAAAAAAGCTAAATCACCAGGCACACTTTCTTCTATAAAACTTAATGCTTCACCTTGAGTAACTTGCTGGCTAGCATCTCGAAATAATTGAATTCCATTTAGTCTGTAAACCATTTGAGTGAATCCACTGCAATCGATACCAAAAGGTGTTTTTCCTCCCCATAGATATGGGCTATTTAAATATAAATAGGCAGTTTCGATAATTGTAGATTTTGAAAAACTAGAGTCATTTATGGCACCATCAAAAGAGTGATTTAAATAATCTATTATCGCTACATTACTTCCTATACTTATAGGTAAAAGTTCGTTTGTACTTGTTGTAATTATATCCAATAGATTTGTAGATAGCTTAGTTGATAATTGGTTTAATGAATCATATTCATTTTCAGTTAAACAAATAAATTGTTTATTATCAATCCAACCTTCGTAATTATCATACATTAACCTTATTCTACTCCATTTTTTTGTAATTTCCAATAGTTCAAATAAATCTCCATAAAGTACCTGAGATACCATTTCACTGCGATCTGAATTTTCAAATCGCAATGAAACAATGCTTAAGTTACAAATGCCGTAATTCATTTAAATATATTAGATAATTTACCGAAAATTAATTTCTTTCAATAACCATAGCCGATGCACCACCGCCACCATTACAAATTACTGCTGCACCAATTTTAGCATTGTTTTGTTTTAAAACATTAATTAATGTAATTAATATTCTTACTCCACTACAACCTAAAGGATGACCTAATGAAACAGCACCACCATTCACATTTACGTTTGAATCGTCCAATCCTAATATTTTCATATTAGAAAGTCCTACAACTGCAAAAGCTTCGTTAAGTTCAAAATAATCAACATCATCTATTGAAATTTTGGCTTTATCTAATGCTTTTGGTAATGCTTTAGAAGGGGCAGTTGTGAATCTTTTGGGATCTTGGGCTGCATCAGCATAACTAAGAATAGTTGCTAAAGGAGTGAGCTCTAATTCATTTGCTTTCTCCTCACTCATCAATATCATTGCGCCAGCACCATCATTAATTGTAGATGCATTTGCAGCAGTAACAGTACCTTCCTTTGTAAATACTGGACGTAAGGTTGGTATTTTATCCATGCGAACATTTTTATATTCTTCATCCTCAGAAAAAACGATTGGATCCCCTCTTCGCTGAGGTATTTCAACGGGAATTACTTCCTCTTTAAATTTACCGTCTGCCCACGCTTTTGCCGATCGATTATATGATTGAATTGAATAATTATCCTGATCTTCTCTAGTTACTTTAAATTCAGAAGCACATAAATCTGCTAATACTCCCATTGCAGTATTATCATAGACATCTACCAATCCATCCTTTTGCATACCATCTTCCATATTTTTTGGTCCAAATTTATGGCCATTTCTCATATGTAGATAGTGAGGAATGTTACTCATACTTTCCATACCTCCAGCAATAACAACGTCTGCATCTCCTAATGCAATCGTTTGAGCAGCATTCATAACAGCTTTCATGCCAGATGCACAAACTTTATTGATAGTCGTACATGGAACAGTATCTGGAATGCCAGCAGCAATAGCAGCTTGCCGCGCAGGAGCTTGTCCGACACCAGCTTGTACTACATTACCCATATACACTTCTTGCACTAAACTTGCATCAAGATTTATTTTATCTAAGGCTCCTTTTATAGCAATTGCTCCTAATTTAGTAGCTGATAATGTTGATAAACTACCCATGAAACTTCCAATCGGAGTTCTTACAGCACTTACAATTACAACTTTTTTAATCATTTGTTATTATAATTTTTGTTATGAAAAATAGATGGAACAAATTTACACATTTAATATTAAAAACATTCTTGATAATTATGTAATTGAAATAAAACAAACGATATTTATAGCTTATTATATCTAATAAAACTTAATGAAAAGCATATTAACTTCTTTTATTAAAAATCAATCTTTTATTTTTAAGATATTTCTTTTTATACTTTCTACAGTTTTAATTATTTATTTACTGCCAAAGGGTGGGCAGTTTAAGTATAACTTTCAAAAGGGAAAGCCTTGGCAATATGAAAATTTATATGCTCCTTTTAGTTTTACTATTAAAAAAAGTAGTGAAGAAATAAACGAAGAGAAAGAATATTTAAGAGAAGAGCTAATACCTTATTTTGAAATTGATACTGCGAAATCTACAACAGTAAAAACATTATTTAACGATTTTTATAAGAAAAAAGACAGTATTGTTATCGCTAATAAAATAGATCTAAAAATAAAGAATGTTGGACTTATCATATTAAATAGTATATCTGTCTCTTATACACATCTCCGAGCCCACGA
>CAJXVL010000240.1 GCA_913061205.1 uncultured Flavobacteriaceae bacterium
AGATTCCTCTACGTCTCGTGGGCTCGGAGATGTGTATAAGAGACAGATATAGAACCTAAAATATTGGAGCGTGTAAATGTATGGCTCACTCCTTTTTTTGATACAGAAACGCAGCAAACGGTAAAAAATTTAATTGCTTTTGAGCCTAAAAATTTAGAAGAAAGTTTTTATAAAAACTTAGAATTTGGCACAGGTGGCATGCGTGGAATTATGGGTGTAGGAGATAACCGAATCAACAAATATACCTTAGGAAAAAACACGCAGGGACTTTCTAATTATTTAATAAAACAATTCCCCAATCAAACCATAAAAACTGCAATTGCTTATGATTGCAGAGATAATAGTAAAGAATTAGCTAAGGTAGTAGCTGATGTTTTTTCAGCAAACGGAATTCATGTTTATCTATTTTCAGATTTAAGACCAACACCAGAGTTGTCTTTTGCGGTAAAGCACTTAGGTTGTCAATGTGGCATAGTATTAACTGCTTCACATAACCCTCCCGAATATAATGGCTATAAAGTGTATTGGGAAGATGGCGGTCAATTAGTGCCACCACAAGATCAAGAGATTATTTCTGAGATTAATAGTTTGGCTTATTCGGAAATTAAGTTTGAGACAAATACCAACCTGATCACTTACATCGATGAAGATATTGATTCTGCTTTTGCTGATGCTTCAGTTAAAAATGGGTCATATAACACCAGTCAAGAAGCAAAAGAAAAATTAAATATAGTTTTCACCTCATTACACGGAACTTCCATTACTATGATTCCGAGAGTATTAGAGCTCGCAGGATATAAGAATGTAACTATTGTTAAAGAACAAGAGGTTCCAAATGGTAATTTCCCAACGGTAGTATCACCAAACCCTGAAGAACCAGAAGCTTTAAAAATGGCAATTGACTTGGCTTTAACACAAAATGGAGATATTGTAATTGGTACCGATCCAGATTGCGACCGATTAGGTATTGCTGTTAAAAATCTGGAAGGTAGCTACAGCCTTCTTAATGGCAATCAAGCGATGCTTATTAAAACTCATTTTCTATTGGAACAATGGAAAAAAGAAAAAAGATTAAATGGAAAGCAATTTGTAGCTTCCACCATTGTATCAACTCCAGCTATAAAAAAAATTGCTGAAGATTTTAATGTAATTTACAAGGAAAGCCTTACTGGTTTTAAATGGATTGCTAAAATGATAAAAGACTTTCCAGAGCTCGAACATATTGGTGGTGGCGAAGAAAGTTTTGGATATTTAGTAGGTGATTTTGTGAGAGATAAAGATGCAGTTACCGCTAGTCTTCTTATTTGTGAAATTGCAGCACAGAAAAAACAAGAAGGTGGCAGTTTACTAACTTACTTAGATGCCATATTTTCTAAATATGGATATTTTCAAGAACACTTAATATCTATTGTAAAAAAAGGTAAAAAGGGAGCTGAAGAAATTTCAGAAATCATGAAAACCTTCAGAGAAAAGCCTTTTTCTGAAATTGCAGGAAGTAAGGTAATTAGGATGGAGGATTATCAATTAAGTGAAGTTAAAGATTTTATAACAAACACCTCAGAGACCATACAGATTCCAAAATCAAATGTTTTAATATATTATACCGAAGACGGAAGTAAAATTGCGATGAGACCAAGTGGTACTGAGCCCAAAATAAAGTTTTATATTAGCGTGAATTCAAATGCTAGTAGTCGTTTAGAGATTATTAAGGCAAATCAAGAAAAATTGAATGCTATCATATCAGTATTAAAAAATAATTAATGAATTATTTTAAAAAAATATTACACTTTGCAATCCCCTATAAAAAGTATGGAATATTAAATATTTTTTTTAATATTCTTTATGCCTTATTTGGAACATTGGCAATGGTATCACTATTTCCGATGCTATCAGTTTTGTTTGGGCAGACGAAAAAAGTAGACATAGAGCCTGTCTGGTCTGGGTTTTCAAACGCAAGAGAATATGCGGAGCAACACTTAAACTTTTTTATAACTCAAAAAGCAGAACAAGGAGTGGAAGATGTCTTGTTTTTTATGGTTGCACTTGTAATATCGATGTTTTTCCTTAAAAACGTATTTCGCTATTTAGCCATGTATTCGATTACTTTTTTAAGAAACGGAGTCCTTAAGGATTTAAGAAATACTTTATACAATAAAACATTAACATTACCAATTTCATATTATTCAGAAAAAAGAAAAGGAGATACTATAGCAAGAATAACCTCTGATGTTTTAGAAATTCAACATTCTTTTCTGTCGATACTGGAACTTATTGTAAGGGAACCGCTAACCATAATCTTTACCATATTAGCAATGCTTGTTATAAGTCCTAAATTGACATTATTTGTTTTTATTTTTATTCCTATTTCTGGTATTTTAATTTCATTAATCGGAAAATCATTAAAACGTAAATCTGATAAAGTTCAAAAAGAACAAGGACTTTTTCTTTCTACTTTAGAAGAAACATTGGGAGGATTAAAGATTATTAAGGGCTTTACAGCTGAAAAAATATTCAATAATAAATTTAAAGAATCTACCAGTCGGTTTTATAAATTTTCAAATAATTTAATAAATCGTCAAAATTTAGCCTCACCAACTAGCGAATTTCTTGGTATCGCTGTGATAGGTATTTTATTCTGTCTCTTATACACATCTCCGAGCCCACGAGACGTAGAGGAAT
>CAJXVL010000241.1 GCA_913061205.1 uncultured Flavobacteriaceae bacterium
CAAACTTAAGGGGAGAAGCATTGGATCATACTCTATTTCACGGACCTCCTGGACTCGGAAAAACAACCTTGGCATATATACTCGCAAACGAATTAGATGTTGAAATTAAAGTTACCTCGGGTCCTGTATTAGATAAGCCTGGTGATTTAGCTGGGTTGCTTACCAATCTTGATGAGCGAGATGTTTTATTTATAGATGAGATTCATAGATTAAGTCCTATTGTAGAGGAATACTTGTATTCTGCAATGGAAGATTATAAAATTGATATCATGATTGAATCTGGTCCCAATGCTCGATCTGTTCAAATAAATTTAAACCCTTTTACTCTTGTAGGAGCTACAACTCGTTCTGGACTATTAACTGCTCCAATGCGTGCAAGATTTGGAATCGCTTCAAGGTTACAGTATTATACAACAGAATTATTAACAACCATAGTTCAACGAAGTGCAATGATCTTAGGAGTTTCTATTAGTATGGAAGCTGCAATAGAAATTGCTGGTAGGAGTAGAGGTACTCCACGTATTGCAAATGCATTATTGCGAAGGGTAAGAGATTTTGCTCAAATAAAAGGAGATGGAAATATTGATATAAAAATCGCAAAATATGCTCTTGAAGCATTGAATGTTGATGCGCATGGACTAGATGAAATGGACAATAGAATTTTATTAACTATTATTGAAAAATTCAAAGGAGGTCCAGTAGGAATAACCACCTTGGCAACTGCAGTATCAGAAAGTTCCGAAACCATAGAAGAAGTCTATGAACCTTTTTTAATTCAACAGGGTTTTATAATGAGAACTCCTAGAGGAAGGGAAGTTACGGAAGCTGCCTATAAACATTTAGGAAAACTTAAAGCTCCAAAACAAGGGGGATTGTTTTAGGGCGATAAAAAAAATGTGATATCAATATCTTGAATTATAAATCGCGTCATACCAATCTTATTAAAAAGGAAGCAAAACGCTTAGGATTTTTATCTTGTGGGATAAGTAAAGCTGAGTTTTTGGAAGATGAAGCTCCGCGATTAGAAAATTGGTTAAACAAAAACATGCATGGCGAAATGAGTTATATGGCTAACCATTTCGATAAAAGACTGGATCCAACTTTATTAGTTCCAGATTCAAAAAGTGTAGTTTCATTATTGTTAAATTATTTTCCAGAAGAAACTCAAACTAATGAAACTTATAAAATATCGAAGTATGCGTTCGGAGAAGACTATCATTTTGTAATAAAAGATAAGTTAAAACAATTATTAAATTTTATTCAAAATGAAATTGGAGAAGTTCACGGTAGAGCTTTTACAGATTCGGCGCCTGTATTAGATAAGGCTTGGGCAGCAAAAAGTGGTTTAGGATGGATTGGAAAGCATAGTAATCTTATTACAAAATCAAATGGTTCATTTTACTTTATTGCAGAACTAATTATAGACTTAGAACTAGATTATGATTATGCAGTAACTGATCATTGTGGGAGTTGTACTGCTTGTTTAGACGCCTGCCCAACTCAAGCAATTACAGAACCTTATGTAGTGGATGGTAGTAAATGTATATCGTATTTTACTATTGAATTAAAAAATGAAATTCCTTCAGATATGAAGGGTAAATTTGATGATTGGATGTTTGGTTGTGATATATGCCAAGATGTATGTCCATGGAACCGTTTTAGCAAACCTCATAAGGAACCACTTTTTAATAGTAGCAAAGAACTGTTAACTATGTCTAAAAAAGAGTGGGAAGAAATTACGGAGGAAGTTTTTCAGAAAACATTTGAAAAGAGTGCTGTTAAAAGGACAAAATATTCTGGTTTAATTAGGAATATTAATTTTCTTAAAAGTTAATATTTATATTAGTTTAGCCCACTAATTTACTGGTTTTAAAGATGGATCAATAGACATTCTCTTTTATGAAATTAGTAGGTAATAATTAAATCTCTTAATTATTCAAAATTTAGCTTAAGCAACTAGCAATTTTAAACAGCTAAAGGAATAAGAAAATTTAGAATGGATGAGTTCAATAATTATTATAGTAAAAAAAGGGATGCGTATCCTTTAATTAAGATTAAGTGTTGCAGAACTTGTAATATTTTAGCCGTTTCGACAGTCAATTATGAACAAAAATAAATGTAGAAAAAGGGGGAATAATAGCCGATTTATGATCCTCTTTTTAGTATTCTCAAGGATTGTAGATGCAAATAATTATACTATATTTGAACTATCAATACAGTAAGCGATGATCACCCACTTAAAGGGAAAATTAATTGAAAAAAATCCGACAAATATAGTTGTAGACTGTAATGGTGTCGGCTATTCAGTTAATATTTCATTACATACTTTTTCGCAACTTCCTTCAGGGGAAAATGTAAAACTTTTTATACATTTACAAGTGCGAGAAGATTCACATACATTATTTGGATTTTCTAGTAAAGTTGAACGCGAAGTATTTAGGCTGTTAATATCGGTTTCTGGAATTGGAGCAAGTATTGCGAGGACAATGTTATCAACCCTATCTCCCGAACAAGTAATGGAAGCTATTACTCAAAATAATATAGCAGTCATACAGTCGGTAAAAGGAATTGGCGCTAAAACTGCTCAACGAGTTGTTTTAGATTTAAAAGACAAAATAATAAAAATTTATGGCTTAGATGAGGTTTCCTTAGTTTCAAGCAATACAA
>CAJXVL010000242.1 GCA_913061205.1 uncultured Flavobacteriaceae bacterium
CTACACGTAAGGAGTCGTCGGCAGCGTCAGATGTGTATAAGAGACAGATATTATTTTATTAAATCGGTCACATGCTGTTCGCTATTAGTCATCTTCTTTATATTGAAAAATTTTAACATGCTCGTTCTATAGTTTTTAAATAGTTTGCAAAGGTATTATAATAAGCGCTATTGATTTGTTTACTTTTGGAAAAAAAATATCAATGAGAATTTCACTTATAATTTTAAGCGCTATTTTATTTATTTCTTGTGGTAAAAACACTTCAAAAGATTTTAATTCAGTAACCATAGAACGAGTTTTTACTGATAGTTTAAGCATTCGTGCCATAGAACCAATGGATGTTAATAAAGTTTGGTTTGCAGCTAATAATGGTAAGGTTGGTTTAATTGATTATAAAACTCCAAAGTTAGCTACGATTAAATACGAAGACTCATTGCTTAATTTTAGAGCAATTTCTTCTATTAACAATGCTGTATTTGTATTAAGTATTGAAAATCCAGCAGTATTATATAAAATTGGATTTAAAGATAATAATGCAACTAGTATAGAAGATGTTTATATGGAGAAAGGAGAGTTTGTTTTTTATGATGCTATTAAATTTTGGGATGATAAAGAAGGTATTGCAATGGGTGACCCAATTAATGGATGCCTTTCAGTTTTAATTACAAGAGATGCCGGTAATAATTGGACCAAACTCTCTTGTGATATACTTCCACAAACTACAAAAGGAGAAGCTGCATTTGCTGCAAGTAATTCTAATATTTCAGTATATAAAAATCATGTTTGGATTGTTACAGGAGGAATGAAAGCACGTGTGTTTTATTCACCAGATAGGGGGGTCACTTGGGAAGTTTTTGAAACTCCTATGATACAAGGAAAAAGCATGACTGGTATTTATAGTGTAGATTTTATAGATGATCAAACAGGGGTCATCTTTGGTGGTAACTGGGAAGAACAAGGTTTTAATGAGGGTAATAAAGCCATAACTCACGATGGTGGAAAAACGTGGCGTTTATTAAGTAATGGGCAAGGACCTGGTTATCGATCATCCGCTAAATTTATTCCAGGTACTCAAGGTAAGGATATTGTAGCGGTTGGATCTCCTGGTATTTCTTATAGTAATGATGGCGGTGATTCTTGGATAGAATTGTCTGATGAAGGTTTTTATGCTATTGAATTTGTAAATGATACTTTAGCCTTTGCTTCGGGAAGAAATAAAATTTCAAGATTGATATTTAAATAAAAAAGGAGAATTTTTTCTTCTTTTTTATTTAATCTATGTTCTGCTTTTTAAGACTTATTATTTTTTATGTAGGTAAAATCGTTATTAATACCAAATAAAGACGATAAAAAGTAAAAAAATCTGATAAAAAGCACTTTTAATTTTGAAAACAACTACATAAGGCATATATTTGGGGAGTACTTATGAAATTAACTATTGTTATAAGCCCCAAGCGTAATGATAGTAATACAATTAGAGCGAGACCCCAATCGCTCTTTTTTTTTGGAATAAACTCTTTAATAATCGTTCATTATGCAAGCGATTGCATTTTAACTAATTTAAAATAAATACCTTTCTTTTCTAATAACTCTTGATGCTTTCCTTGTTCTACAATTTTACCTTTTGAGAGCACAACGATATTATTAGCTTTTTGGATGGTAGAAAGGCGATGTGCAATAACAATGGAGGTTCTATTTTTCATCATATTTTCTAAGGCATTTTGAACCAATTGTTCACTTTCGCTATCCAATGCCGAGGTAGCTTCGTCTAGGATCATGATAGGAGGGTTTTTAAGAACTGCTCTTGCAATACTTAATCGTTGTTTTTGTCCACCACTTAATTTGTTTCCAGAATCGCCGATGTTTGATTCTATACCTTTTGGTAATAATTCAACAAATTCCCAAGCATTTGCTATTTTTAAAGCATCGATTATTTCTTCATCGCTAGCATTTTGATTTGCTACTAATAGATTTCCTTTTACCGTATCATTAAATAATATGGAGTCTTGAGTTACAAGTCCTAATAATTTACGGAGTGAGTTTTGTGTTATTTCTTTTATGTTTTTGGAATCAATATTAATAGAACCTTCATTCACATCATAAAAACGAGTGATTAAATTTGCAATGGTACTTTTTCCACTTCCACTTTGACCAACTAAAGCCACAGTATGTCCTTTTGGAACTTTAAGAGAGAAATCTTTTAAAACCCAATCGTCTTGATATTTAAATGATATGTTTTTAATATTTATATCGGTAGTAAATTCTGTTTTCTTAATAGCGTCAGGAAGATCTACTATATTTGATTCTGTTTCTAAAATCTCCAAAACACGCTCTGCAGCTGCATTTCCTTTCTTTACTGAATAGCTTGCCTGACTAATCGCTTTGGCTGGAGTTAAAATTTGATATGCAAGACCCATATAAGTGATAAAAAGCCCAGCATTTAGAGATTTATCTAACAATACCATTTGTCCGCCATACCATAATAAAATACCTATCACAGCGATACCAAGAAATTCACTAGTTGGTGAGGCTAAATTCTGTCTCTTATACACATCTGACGCTGCCGACGACTCCTTACGTGTAGA
>CAJXVL010000243.1 GCA_913061205.1 uncultured Flavobacteriaceae bacterium
TTCACATTGTAAAAATACAAGGATTAATTTATATGAAGAAACCAATTATCCGTCCAATCTTAAAAAAAGACAACCGCCTTATAGCCAGCGTTATACGAAAGGTTTTAATTGATTTTAGAGTTCCCAAAGTTGGTACTGCTTATGCCGATAAAGCATTAGATGCGCTATATGAAGCATACCAAAAACCACGTGCTATATATCTTGTAATAGAATTTGATGGAAATATAATTGGTGGTGGAGGAATAGCAAAACTTGACAATTGTGAAGAAAATATTTGTGAATTACAAAAAATGTATTTTTTAGAAGAAGCTAGAGGTTTAGGTTTAGGTGTTGAGATGATCAATATTTGTATCCAAAAAGCTAAGAGTTTTATGTTTGAAAGTTGTTATTTAGAAACGATGACCTATATGAAAGCTGCTCAAAAACTATATTTAAAAAATGATTTTAAATATATAGACGGCCCCATTGGAAATACAGGGCATTATTCCTGTCCAGTACATATGCTAAAAAAAATATAAGTTTTGAGTGTAAAAGAATTAAAAACATATTTTATAAGTTCATTAAAGAGTTTATATCCATCAAAAGAAGTTTTGTCCTTCTTTAATTTACTCGCAGAAAAATCATTGGGTTTATCAAGAATTGCAATTGCGCTTCAGCCAGAAAAGCAAATTTCAAAAAAAGAGAAATTTGTATTTGATAACGCTATTTCTCGTTTGAAAAATTTTGAGCCAATTCAACATATTTTGGGAACTACTGAATTTTTCGGACTCCCTTTTTTAGTTGATAAAAATGTATTAATTCCTAGACCAGAAACGGAAGAATTAGTAGCTTGGATTGCTGATGAGGCTCAAAACGAAAACATTACTATCCTAGATATAGGAACTGGGAGTGGATGTATAGCTATTTCATTAGCATATCAATTGCCTAAAACTATAGTTGGTGCGATTGACATTTCTGATAAGGCATTGTCAATTGCAAAGCAAAATGCCACACTCAATAATGTGAATGTGAACTTTATGAAAGTTGATGTTCTTGAATTTGAAAAAAGTTTGATATTAGAAAAGCATTTAGATTCTAAATTTGATGTCGTTGTTTCCAACCCACCCTATGTTAGAATGTTAGAAAAAGAACTTATGAGTCCCAATGTAATAGAGCATGAGCCAACTATAGCATTGTTTGTAAAAGATGAAGATCCATTGCTTTTTTATAGAAAAATTGCTCAACTAAGCAATATATATTTAAAGCCAGAAGGAGTACTTTATTTCGAAATAAACGAATACCTTAGTCTAGAAATGGAAAAAATGTTAACGATGGAAGGTTTTAAAAATATCGAAATAAGAAAAGATATTTTTAAAAAAGATCGAATGATAAAATGTATTAAAAATGAGAAAACTTACTAGTATTTGTGTTTTTTGTGGGAGCAGTGAAGGAAATGATATTCAAATTATTGAAACTGCAAAAGAATTAGGAAAGGCCTTAGCCAATCATAATATAGAATTGGTATATGGTGCCGCAAAAATTGGCATAATGGGTTTAATTGCGAACGCTACTCTAACTCATAAAGGAAAAGTGACCGGTATCGTTCCAACATTTTTAAAATTAAGAGAAGTGGTTCATTTAGGGCTTACTGAATTAATTATAACAAAAAATATGCATGAGCGGAAATTATTGATGCAAAATAGAAGTGATGCTTTTATTACTATGCCCGGTGGAATAGGTACTTTGGAAGAACTTTTCGAAATATTAACCTGGTTACAATTAGGACTTCATAGCAAGCCAATTGGCTTGCTAAACGTAAATCATTATTACGACGATTTAATAGTTATGCTTCAAAAAATGGTTGAAAAAGGTTTTTTATCTAAGGATAATTTAAAATTATTAATAATCGATGATCAAATAGACACCTTATTGGAAAAGTTGAGAAAATTTAAAGCTCCTCAAAAACCAAAATTGCTAACTAATGAATAGCGCTGTTAAGCATTATTGGTGTAATAATAGCTTTATTTTTGTATAGTATAGGGGTGTTATTTAATCACACATTCCCGAAGACTGTGAAGAAAGTAGCTTAAATTATAAAGGAGTTGTTATTAAGTTGATAGCCTTTTTTATTATCTAAATAATAGGTGTGATGTAATACACCTAAATAAATTTTGCATAAAAATTAAAAAACATTAATTTTAGTGAGAAATGAAATTTTCAACAAACTTTAAAAACCTGTACATCCCAGTAATAGCCTGATTTATATTGTTTTGTTTAAATTCTTGCAAATACAATACATTGCTTAATGGATAATATATAAAATAAAAAAACAAAATTAAATGAGTCAAAAAATATTATTATACAGAATAAAAGCCGATTCTCCAGAGTTTGCATGTAAAAAAGCAAAGGAGTTAGTAATTCCAAAGGTAGACTTAGGATTATCAAATGAAGAAGAAATTGTTGTAGCTCAGGTATTAACGATACTTAATGAATTTGTCAAGGAAAGAATGGAAAAAGGAGAAAGACTTTCATATTTTGATGTATTGGAGCTGTCTCTTATACACATCTGACGCTGCCGACGACTCCTTACGTGTAGAT
>CAJXVL010000244.1 GCA_913061205.1 uncultured Flavobacteriaceae bacterium
TAGTGTATTGAAATTAAACATGTGCTTTACAAATGTAATAAAAATTAATGCTTAAAATGTCGTATTCCGCTAAATACCATAGCCATAGCATGGGTATTACAATAATCAATACTTAAACCATCTTTAATAGAGCCGCCCGGTTGGATTACAGCCGTTATTCCGGCCTTATTTGCGATTTCTACACAATCTGGAAACGGAAAAAACGCATCACTTGCCATTACAGATCCCTTTAAATTAAAATTAAAAGAGGAAGCTTTGTTAATCGCTTGTGTCAATGCATCTACTCTTGATGTTTGTCCTGTTCCGCTAGCACATAACTGTTTGTCTTTTACTAAAACGATGGTATTAGATTTTGTGTTTTTACAAATTTTTGAAGCAAATAACATATCATTTAACTCGTTAGAATTTGGTTTATTGTTAGTTGCATATGTTAAATTTTCAAGACTGTCTGTTAAATTGTCTTTATCTTGCAGTAAAGTTCCATTTAAACAAGTTCTAACCGTGGTTTTTGGTAATTCAATATTTTTTTGAATTAAAAGAATTCTATTTTTTTTGTTTTTTAATACCTCTAAAGCATTTTCAGAAAAAGAAGGGGCGATTACCACTTCACAAAATAATTTATGAATTTCTTCAGATGCAGCTTCATCAATCTCAACATTGCTAATTAAAACTCCTCCAAAGGCTGAAACAGGATCGCCAGCTAAAGCATCAACATAAGCTTGATGTACTGTTTCGCGTTGTGCAATCCCACAAGCATTGTTGTGTTTTAAAATTGCGAACGTAGGAGCTTCTCCGGTAAACTCTGCCATTAAGTTAACCGCTGCATCTACATCTAATAAATTATTATAGCTTAATTCTTTTCCATGTAGTTTGTCAAATATTGAATCGAAATCTCCAAAGAAAAGCCCTTTTTGATGTGGGTTTTCACCATACCGTAAAACCTTGCCATTTGGCTCGCTAATTTTTAAAGAAGAAATGAGTTGGTCTTTATTAAAATAATTAAAAATTGCAGTATCGTAATGTGATGATATATTAAATGCTTTTGCAGCAAATTGTTTTCTATCTTTTAAAGAAACTTCACCATTATTTTCTGAAATTAGATGTAATAATTCTTTGTAATCTTGCATTGATGAAACACAAAGTGTATCAGCGAAATTTTTTGCTGCAGCCCTAATTAGTGAAATGCCACCAATATCAATTTTTTCAATAATACTGGCTTCATCTGCTCCTGAGGCAACTGTTTTTTCAAAAGGATATAAATCTACAATTACAAGATCCAATTGAGGAATGTTATATGCTTTCATTTCAGAAACATCATTTTCATTATCTTGTCTGTTTAGAATACCTCCAAAAACTTTTGGGTGCAATGTTTTAACTCTTCCGCCTAAAATAGAAGGGTAATCTGTGATATCCTCAACAGGAATTACATCGATTCCTAAATCATTGATAAATTTTTGAGTCCCGCCAGTTGAGTATATAGTTACTCCAAGATTGTTTAATTTTTTAACGATGGGCGCTAATCCTTCTTTGTGAAAAACAGAAATTAATGCAGAGGTGATTTTTTTATTACTCATGAAAAATATAGATTTTAATCTTTAAAACAGACATTTGCAAAAGTACATAATTACCTCTTAAATTTGTAACATATGTTAATAGAAAACGTCCTATATTAGTGAAACTTTTTTGATTGTAAAAAACCATTAAAATTTTGCTAAGAATTATGTTTTAAAACTTTCAATTTAAAGAAAGTCCATATTAAATTTTAAAGATGCTTATATATCTACGTGTATTAAAAGAAAGTTTCAATTTTGCAATTAGTGCACTTAAAAACAATAAGTTGCGTACATTTTTGTCTTTATTAGGAGTGACCATCGGTATTTTTTCAATAATAGCTGTT
Source organism: uncultured Flavobacteriaceae bacterium (assembly GCA_913061205.1). Taxonomy (GTDB): domain Bacteria; phylum Bacteroidota; class Bacteroidia; order Flavobacteriales; family Flavobacteriaceae; genus Marifrigoribacter. The sequence continues at coordinate 1,898 of CAJXVL010000244.1, forward strand.
TTAGCTGCGGTAGATTCTCTTAAAAAGGAAATTGATGACAGTATTAGCTCTCTAGATAATAGTACCATTGTCGTCATGCGTTTTTCTTTTGGGCCCACTGATGTTCCTCGTTGGAAACGGCAACAATTCCCAGATGTAAGTTATGATGAATATCAGTATATAAGCAGGTATATGCCTGATACAGAGGCTGCTTCTTTTTCTTTAAATGTGCCGTCAACTTCTATAAAATATGAAGAGAATTCAGTTTCTAATGTAGAAATTGGCGCTGTTACTTATGAATATTATGATATTGAAGCGCTTCAAATAGCAGAAGGACGTTTTTTTAATGAATCTGAATCCAATAGTGGAACTCCTGTAATTATTCTTGGAGATGAAATAGCCAAAACCTTATTTCCTTCGACCTTAGCTCTTGGTAAAAAAGTGCGTTTGTATGGGCGAAAATTTGTGGTGATTGGAGTGCTAAAAAAAGAAGGTTCCGGCTTATTTGGCGGATCCAAAGATACTGCGGTTTTCTTTCCAGTAAATATGGCAAGAAAAATATTTGGAGACAATAATAAATCTATCTTTCCACAAATTATTGTAAAACCAGAAAGCGGAATTGATAATGCGGGGTATATCGCTTTATTAAAACAAAAAATTAGAATGGCAAGAGGATTAAAACCCGATGATAT
>CAJXVL010000245.1 GCA_913061205.1 uncultured Flavobacteriaceae bacterium
ATCCATACGTTTTAATGTAGCAAGGCTCATTACTCCTTTCTTTCTTTTGGTATCTATTAATATCTCTAATGGCATAATACCTTCGAACTCTTTTTCAAAAAATTTGATATCACTAAAAAATTCTGTTTTTTTTGGCATGTCTTCAATAATACTTCCTGAAATACCAATATTAAAAATACCAATAATACTTATACAGAGTATTGTTATAGAACTAATATAAATAGCAATTCGATGGTTTCTAACCATATGTTCAGTCCAGTCTACAAATTGATTGATCCATTTTTTCCCTAAATGTTTTAAATGCTTATCCTTTGGAGGGGGCATAAAACTGTACATTATCGGGATGATAAAAAGACTTAATAAAAATATAGTTATAATATTAATGGAAGCAACAACACCAAATTCTTTTAATAATTTACTGTTGGTAAGTATAAAAGTAGCAAAACCAGAAGCAGTTGTTAAATTGGTCATTAAGGTTGCATTACCAACCTTTGTAATTACTCGTTGTAACGATTTTGCTTTATTGCCATGAAGTTTAATTTCTTGTTGGTATTTATTTATTAGAAATATACAATTTGGTATTCCAATAACAATAATCAAAGGAGGAATTAATGCAGTAAGAACCGTAATTTCGTACTGCAATAGTCCTAGTATACCGAAAGCCCACATGACTCCAATAATTACCGTAAACATTGCAATGATAGTAGCTCTAAATGATCTGAAGAAAAAGAAAAATAATAAAGAGGTAACCAATAAAGCAGCTCCTATAAATAATCCAATTTCATCTATTATATTTTGAGAGTTAAGAGTTCGAATATAGGGCATCCCAGAGGTATGAACTTTTATTCCTGTTTCTTCTTCAAATTCTTCTATGATAGGGATTAGATCATTTATTATAAAATCTTTTCGAATGGAAGTATTTATAATAGACTTGTCCATGTAAATAGCAGTTCTAATGGATTGCTTATTTGGACTATAAACTAATCCCTCGTAAAAAGGAAGTTTGTTAAAAAGTTCGTATTTATATTGTTTAAGAGATTCGTTTGTGAAAACAGAATCTTTAATAAAGGGAACTAAATTAAAAGCAGTAGTATCTTTCCTTTTCTCAAGTTTTAATAGGTCACCTACAGAAATAGTAAAATCTATTTCTTTATATTTCATTAAGTCTTTTGATAATTTATTCCAAGCTATAAATTTTTCAGGAGTAAATAGTGTTGAATCTTTTATTCCTAGAATAACTAAATTGCCTTCTTCACCAAATTCACCTAAAAATTTATTGTATTCAACATTGATATAATGGTCGTCTGGTAATAAATTAGCCTCTGTTGTTGAAAAACGCATATTGTCCCATTGTGTAGACAATGCAAAGGTAATTGCTGCAATTAAGATTAATAGAAATGTTCTATTTCTTAAAATAAATCGTGCTAGTGCACTCCAAAATCCCATGCTAAAAAGTTTATTCAACGTATTGTTTAATATTGATTTCTATATGTTTTTAGAAAGGTCCAAAGGTATTAAATTACGCTATAACTATATAGGCTTATGCAGTTTAAATACAAGTTGAATAAAATACAAATTTATAATAGCTTGGCAATAAAAAAACGGCTTTTGAGCCGCTTTAATTATTTTTAGAACTGTATTTTTTAAACAGTCATAATTTCTTTTTCTTTTAAAGAGAACACTGCATCAATTTTAATAATGTGATTATCCGTCATTTTTTGAACATCCATTTCAAGATTTTTTGCTAAATCTTCAGAAATAGTTGCTTTCTTTATTTCGTTATTGGCGTGTTTACGGTCATTTCGTACCCCCACTTTTGTTTCTTCTGCTTCTGCCTTTGCTTGTTTTACCAATTCTATTCTTCTCTCTTCAGTTAAAGGGGGAACATTGATAATTACACTTTCCCCATTATTCATTGGGTTGAAGCCAATATTAGCCAAATGAATTCCTTTTTCAATTTCAGGAATTAAAGATTTTTCCCAGGGTTGTATAGAAATTGTCATACCATCTGGAGTCGAAACATTGGCAACTTGACTAATTGGTGTTGGAGTACCATAATAATCGACCATTACGCTAGATACCATGGAAGGCATTGCTTTTCCAGCTCTAATGTTTATGAATTTTTTTGTAAGATGCATTAGAGCATTATCCATTCCCTCTTTAGTGCTATCTATTATAAATTGTACTTCTTCGTCCATTACTGTTCATCTTTAATTTTGCCTAACATAATTTAACAAAACAAATTTAATAATTTTTAAGCAATTAATATTCTACTAATTACATATTTACTTTGGTTCCTATATTTTCTCCAGAAACCACTTTTAATAAATTTCCTCTGGTATTCATATCAAAAACTACAATGGGTAATTGATTTTCTTGACTCAGAGTAAAAGCAGTAGTATCCATTACTTTTAGTCCTTTTTTAAGAACATCGTCAAAGCTAATAAAATCAAATTTTGTTGCTTTCGAATCTTTTTCGGGATCGCTAGAGTAAATTCCATCCACACGTGTTCCTTTTAAAATTACATCTGCTTTAATTTCAATTGCTCT
>CAJXVL010000246.1 GCA_913061205.1 uncultured Flavobacteriaceae bacterium
ATTCCTCTACGTCTCGTGGGCTCGGAGATGTGTATAAGAGACAGGTTTACAACTCCACAAGATTTTGTTACTCCATTATTAGAAGGTTTTTCTATTGTTTCAAGTAAAAGTCAAGGACCCAGAATTAGCCTAAAAATACCTTTAAAATTATCCCATATTAATTGCGAGCAATCACAATATTATATGGAGGTTATTGAAGAATTAGCTTTAGTCTCTGAGGACCCTCCAGTGTATAACTATTATTTAGAAATCACCACAGATATTATTATTTAAAAACAGGCCTTAGGTATTGCCTTAGGATTTTAACATGAAAAAAATTACAATACAAAAGATGCAGCAGCTTATTGATAAATTACCAAAAGGTAAAAAAAGAAAACAAATGCTTAACGAATTAATTGATTTTAAGTTAGATAAAAACATAGATTAAAGTAACTGTGTTGGTAAAACTTAGAAAGCCTTTATTAAAGAAAACTCAACTAAGTATTTGTTTTTAATTACAAGAAACTGATGATCGTCATACTATAAATTTGATTATATTTTTATTTTGTAAACAAATAAACTTTAGAATTTAGTACCCTAAATAGAATTTAAAACAAGAATGATAGTTTTTTTAAAGAATTTTGTAAATAGAATTTCAATTATTAATTCCATTGTTAATATCAATAATAGAACCATAAAAATTGCTGTAAATGATTGGATGCAAAATGCTGAAAAAGCAGAGGCCAAATACGGACATATTTCTAATTGGAATACTTCTCAAGTAACTACTATGAAGAAACTTTTTTTTAAAGTTCCTTTATTTAATGAGCCTATTGGTGATTGGGATGTGAGTAATGTCACTGATATGAGCTATATGTTTAGAAATGACGGAATGGATATTGGTTCTACTTTTAATCAACCTATTGGTAATTGGGATGTAAGTAAGGTGACTACAATGGAGGAAATGTTTTGTAGTGCAACTTCTTTTAATCAAGACATCAGTACTTGGAATGTGAGTAGCGTTATTTCTATGAAGGCTATGTTTTATGGGGCTTCATCTTTCAACCAAAACATTGGTAATTGGGATTTGAGTAATGCAAAAAACATTTCTTTTATGCTTTATGACGCTATTGCTTTTAATCAAAATTTAAGTAATTGGGACATCAAAAATATTAGCAATCATTTTAGCTTTAGCTTCAATACCCCTAATTGGTTGCTGCCAAAGCCTAAATAGAATTATAAAATTAATGGAATTAAGGGCTCTTTAGAAAATATTATTATTCGTATCTATATAATTTAAAATCGAAATAAATTTTTACTTTTCGTTTAAAAAAACTTTAGATCAATAGACAATTAAGCATATTGGCTTATATTTATGACATATTCAAAAAACCAACAAAAGAGAATAATTCATAAAGCTAAAAATTATGAAAACTAATAAAATTATATTTTTATTTCTAGTAACATTTATTGCATCCATGAATTGTTATGCCCAATGGACAACTGATACCGTTTTAAATACTTTAGTAGCGGATTCTGAAGGAGGAGATATGAAGGCTATTGGTACTTCCGAAGGAAAAACCTATGTTGTATTTTGGAAATCTGTTGCTCCACCTGTGAATTATGAATTGAGATTGCAAATTTTGAATGTAGATGGCTCCCAACTATTAGGAAATGATGGTATGTTGGTTAGTGATGCAATCCCGATGAGCACCTATACTGTTATTTGGAGTATTGTTAAAGATAATGAGGATAATCTTTATATAGGTATTACAGGCACAGGAAGTGGAGAGCCTGCTTTTGTTTTTAAACTAGATGCAGAAGGAAATCATTTATGGGGGGCCAATGGTGTTAATGTGGGTTCTGGATATTCTGTAACAGTTTTACCATTATCAACTGGTGAAGCTATAGTTTCTTGGTTCCCAGAAGGAGAAAGTGTAATGCAGAAATACGATTCGTCTGGAAACGCTATATGGGGAGCAACACAAGCTATAATTGAAGGAGGAAACGATACAGTGCCTGCAAATATGTTTGAGTTATCTAATGGAGATTATATAATGATTTTCCATAGCTTAACTTTTGGGATTAATTCTAATTTATTTGCACAACGATTTAATTCTTCTGGAGTTTTACAATGGGCCAACCCAACACAATTATCAAATTATGGAACTGTTTTTAATACTACTTATGATGGTTTGCAAGATGGTGATATAGTTTATATGGGATATAAAGCTTCTCCAGGAAACAGATTCGATTCTTTTTTACAACGTATTGATGCAGACGGAACATTGCCATGGGGTATAAATGGATCAGATTTTGATTCCAACGCAACCGATTATGAGATGGATACAAAAATTGCATTCGAAGAAGGGTCTAATTATATATGGTCAAGTTGTACTTATACCAATTCCAGCCAAAGTGAAAAAGGGGAGTATATTCAAAAATTTGATAAAGAAACTGGAGCGAGGATGTTTACCGATAATGCAAAAGAAATATTTCCAATTGGCAGTGAAAAAGTACATGCTGGATCTAT
>CAJXVL010000247.1 GCA_913061205.1 uncultured Flavobacteriaceae bacterium
AGATGTGTATAAGAGACAGGGTTAGTTTAGCAGCTAAATTTCAGGGGTTATCACCTGGTATGCACGCCATACACATTCATGAAAAAGCAGATTGCTCCTCTGTAGATGGAAAATCTGCTGGAGGTCACTGGAACCCAACATTTACAAACCATGGTAAATGGGGAAATGAAGGCGGATACCACAAAGGAGATATTGGGAATTTTGAGGTTGATGAAAGTGGTTATGGAAAAAGAATAATGGAAACTACTGAATGGTGTATTGGTTGCGAAGATGACACCAAAAATATTCTAGGTAAAGCAATTATTGTACATCAAGGAACTGATGATTTCACATCTCAACCTTCAGGTGCTGCTGGGGCAAGAATTATTTGTGGTGGAATTATACTTTAAACAAAATAAAAAAACCGCAAAAATTTTGCGGTTTTTTTATTTCCAAATTTGAATTTAAAAATAGTTAATATTAAAAGTTAAATTCAAGAAAATATTTTGAAACCAAAAAGAAATAAATTTAAATTTATTCTAAAGTTAATGGAACTTCGAGGTATGGAAATGACAACGTAAAATCTCTATCACCAAGACCAACAGCATCTGTGGTTAGCTGTGGCGTGTCATTATTTCCATCAAAACGTGTTCCGTCTACTCCACCAAACATTAATTTGAGGGTAAAATCCATAACATCGTCAGATAAATACCTTCCAGTAAAAACTAAATTGTTAGTTGCATTATAATAGGTTGTTGGCCCATCTGGGGCTACTTGTAATGCGTCATAATTAGACATAATAGTCGTAAATGTCTCAGCATTCCAATTGAGAATATTGTTTTCATAATTTAACTCATCTGCTGGGATATCTAATGATATAGCATAGATATCATAATAGTTTTCTATTACTTCTTGAAAATCTTCTTGAAATATAGTTCTATTAGCGACTTCAGATACATTAAAATTATTTTTTGAAAGATCAGTAATTCCAAATATGATATTTACTCCTGGTCTACCTGCAATATCTTCTTGTACAAAATTACCATCAAAATTTAATTGGTAATCTTGACAAGGTGGACACACAGAACCTCCGCAATCTATCCCATCTTCATCTCCATTTTGAATCCCATCATCACAAGATATTAATTCAATTACATTTCCATTATCATCATCATCTTTACATTGTATGAATATTAATGCGATGAGCATAAAAACAAAAAATACATTAGATTTATAAGATTTAATTTTATAATTTTTCATCTGTTATTCTTTTCTTTTTGAAGAAACCCATACGTTATAAGCTGGCGGTAATCCACTAATTGCCCCTTGAGATTCTAAAATATGTGGTGGTGCGTTTCCTAATAATGAGTTTGGTACTTCAACTACAATTGCCAATGTATTTAATTCTAAAAAAAAATCAGTTGATTCTTCTGGCGGATAAAATCCTTCTGGAGCTGCATCTCCATTTGCAATGTCAATAAATCGATTAAAATCAAAGTAAGAAGGTTCTCTTCTTGGCCCAGCAAAAAAACTCATTCCGTCTTCGTTAGTAATAAAAGATTCTTGAGTTGTAGAAATCTGTACTAAATGAGTAGCAGCTGATGTTAACACATCGCTTTCTAGCCCAGTTTGATTTGGTATTGCAGGTCCGAAAAAATAAATACTATCTCCTCTTTTTATAGCTTGTATAACTAAATCTTCAACAAAATCACCGGTATTATCTATATTAAACTCTATAAGTACATCTTCGTCAAAAACAGCATTTTCGGTTACACCACCGGGAGCTAATATTCCCTGTATAGTAGCTACAAATACCGTGTTTTCGGGGTTATCACCTTCAAAAGCATAGAAATCAGCTATGTCCGAACTGGTACCTGTTACATTTGTTGCATCTACATGATCCAGGGACATAAAGGTTAATGATAGTAGCAGTAAGCTAAAAACACCAATCACTGTAAATAATTTTCTTTTTTTCATGGTTCCTTAATAATTATTTAAATTTACAACAATAAAATTTCCAACTTCTATATTTTTTTTGAAATGCAAAATTTAAAGATCAAAATTAATAAAATTAGTTTAGATGACCCCATCTACATCAGCTTGGATTCAAAATTTTTAACAATTGTTAATAAACAAGATATTAAAGAAATTAAAAACTACTGATTTTTATAGGTAACTTCAACCAAGTAATAACAAGTAAACCCTTGAATAAATTTAATAAACAATCGTTGAATATACTAAAATCAATCTTTTTCAGAGCTTAATTTTATATTTTTTAAAAACAAAGCCAATTCAGTTATCAACGAAACAATTGCTAGTATTATTGTATTTTATAAATTAATTAGACAAAGTAGAAATCAGTTTTATTATAAGTTTTCTAAATCAAAATCACCTACAAATAATGTAGAGAACTTTTTACCATCAACCCTAAAAGTAACTATTTCATTTCTGTCTCTTATACACATCTGACGCTGCCGACGACTCCTTACGTGTAGAT
>CAJXVL010000248.1 GCA_913061205.1 uncultured Flavobacteriaceae bacterium
TTTCATGAAGAGCCTCAATGTGCTGCAGTTTGTCCTGTTGATTGTTGTGTTCCAGATGAAGACGTTGTAGAAACAGAAACTGAATTATTGGCTAAAAAATCATTCATGCACAGGGATTAATTGTTTTTTTTAAGTTTTTTCACTCTTCTTTTTATCATTATTTTTTCTGTCTTCCATTTTAATTGCTTCTTTTATTGGTAACCTTTTAAAAATAATTTTTTAATGTAAAATTTAAAGATATTAACTTTGTGAAAACCGAAGCTATAAATAAGTGATTAATTTAATTGAAGATGTATATTTGCAGCCATTAAAAAATAAGAAATGAAAGCAGGAATTGTAGGATTACCCAATGTTGGAAAATCAACTTTATTTAATTGTTTGTCCAATGCTAAAGCACAAAGTGCAAATTTTCCATTTTGTACTATTGAGCCAAACATTGGAATTGTAAATGTACCAGATCTAAGATTAGAAAAATTAGAAGAATTGGTGAATCCAGAACGTGTATTACCTGCTACTGTAGAAATTGTAGATATTGCTGGCTTGGTCAAAGGAGCGAGTAAAGGAGAAGGTTTGGGAAATCAATTTTTAGGTAATATTCGTGAAACAGATGCGATTTTACATGTCCTACGTTGTTTTGATGATGATAATATTATTCATGTAGATGGAAATATTGACCCTATAAGAGATAAAGAAACAATTGATATAGAACTTCAATTAAAAGATTTGGAAACAGCAGATAAAAAGCTTGAAAAAGTAAAAAGAGCTGCCAGAACTGGAAATAAAGATGCTCAAAAGGAAGAAACTGCTTTAATAAAGGTGAAAGAAGGTTTAGAAGCTGGTATTTCAGTTAGAGCGATTGAACTTACAGACTCAGAAAGAGAAGACTTTATTGATGCGGTTCAATTTATTACTGATAAACCTGTTATGTATGTTTGCAATGTTGATGAAGCTTCTGCGGTATCAGGAAACAAATATGTTGAAAAAGTAAAAGCTGCAGTAGCTAATGAAAGTGCTGAAGTTATTTTTTTAGCAGTCGGAACGGAATCTGAGATCAATGAATTAGAGGAATATGAAGAACGTCAAATGTTTTTAGAAGATTTAGGTCTGGAAGAAGCAGGGTCAGCTAAATTGATACGTGGAGCTTATAAGTTATTAGACCTACAAACCTATTTTACAGCTGGGGTTAAAGAAGTTCGTGCTTGGACGATTCCAATTGGAGCTACTGCACCACAAGCAGCTGGTGTGATACATACCGATTTTGAAAAAGGTTTTATTCGTGCTGAAGTTATAAAATATAATGACTTTGTAAGCTATGGTAGTGAAGCTAAAGTGAAAGAATCTGGTAAGCTAAGCGTCGAAGGAAAAGAATATGTTGTTGATGATGGCGATGTAATGCACTTTAGATTTAACGTTTAAAATCTTTTATTTTTTTCAACAATTCACTACCTATTATTGTTAATTACTTTCTATCGTTTAGGTTTTAAACTTTCTACCTTAATTTTATATTAGCCTTGACACCCAAACTATGGCTGAACAACAATATACAGAAGATAATATACGGTCTTTAGACTGGAAAGAGCACATTCGGTTGCGACCTGGAATGTACATTGGAAAATTAGGTGACGGTACTTCACCCGATGATGGGATCTATATACTTTTAAAAGAAGTGATAGATAATTGTATTGATGAATTCGTTATGGGTGCTGGTAAGACTATCGAAATCCGCATCAAAGATAAAGAGGTTAAAGTTAGAGATTTTGGTCGTGGAATCCCATTAGGTAAAGTAGTGGATGTGGTTTCTAAAATGAATACGGGAGGAAAATATGACTCTCGAGCTTTTAAAAAAGCGGTCGGTTTAAATGGAGTTGGAACAAAAGCAGTTAATGCACTCTCTAGTTATTTTAAAGTAGAATCTATAAGGGATAATAAATTAAAATATGCTGAATTTCATGTTGGTGAGTTAATAACTGATTCCGATATTGAAGAAACCTCCAAGCGAAAAGGAACAAAAGTTAGCTTTATTCCGGATGAGGCTATTTTTAAGAAATTTAAATATAGAAATGAGTATGTTATTAAAATGCTCAAAAATTATGTGTATTTAAATCCTGGGCTTACCATTGATTTTAATGGCGAAAAGTATTTTTCTGAAAATGGATTAAAAGATTTATTAGAGGAGAACATTCCTCAAGAAGATATGTTATACCCTATTATTCATCTAAAAGGGGAAGATATTGAAATAGCGATCACTCATAGCAAGTCCCAATATAGTGAAGAATACCATTCTTTCGTAAATGGGCAGCATACCACTCAAGGTGGAACACACCAAGCCGCTTTTAGAGAAAGTATCGTTAAAACTATCAGAGAGTTTTATGGGAAGAACTATGAAGCTAGTGATATTCGTAAATCGATAGTTTCTGCAATTGCAATAAAAGTGATGGAACCGGTTTTTGAAAGTCAGAC
>CAJXVL010000249.1 GCA_913061205.1 uncultured Flavobacteriaceae bacterium
CTCACTAAAAATATAAGCCCTGCTAATAAATAATATCCTCCCATATGTATCACCCTTTTAAACAGGTGTTTTTTTTAAATTAATAGTTCCCTGCAAAAGCAGGAATTAAATAAATGTAATTTTAGTACCCTTTTGATATATCAAATACTATGCAAAATAAATTGAAATAATATTTTGTCTTTACCGAAACGTAATTCTTAAATTGTCTAAGCAACTATATTTACAATCTTACCAGGAACAATAATCACTTTCTTAGGCGTTTTACCCTCTAAATAATGAATCGTTTTTTCGTGTGACATTATTACAGATTCAATTTCATCCTTAGATAAAGCTAATGGCAATTCTAATGTAAATCGCATTTTACCATTAAATGAAATCGGATATTTCTTTACATCTTCTATCAAAAATTTTTCTTCAAATTTTGGAAATGATGCTTTAGAAATACTTCCTTTATTTCCTAATTTACTCCAAAGTTCTTCTGAAATATGAGGTGCGTAAGGTGATAACAAAACCAACAAAGGCGCTAATACCTCTTTTGAATTACATTTTTGTGCACTCAATTCATTAGCCGCAATCATAAAAGTAGAAACGGAGGTATTAAAACTAAAATTTTCAATATCTTCTATTACTTTTTTTATGGTCTTATGAAGTATTTTTAAATTATCTTTTGATGCTGGTTTGTCAGTAACCAAGAAACTATCATCAATTCCGCTATGAAATAATCTCCACATTTTTTTTAAGAAAGAATGCACTCCAGTAATACCGGCAGTGCTCCAAGGTTTAGCTTGTTCTAAAGGACCTAAAAACATCTCGTACATACGCAAAGTATCAGCACCATATTGTATGCAAATATCATCTGGATTTACCACATTATATTTCGACTTTGACATTTTTTCAACCTCTCTACTTACTTTAAAAGTTCCATCTTCTTCAGTGATAAATTCAGCATCTTTAAATTCTGGTCTCCAATTTTTAAATGCTTCTATATTCAATTCATTAGAGTTATTTACAAATGAGACATCCGCATGAATAGGCTGCGTATTTAAACCTTCTATTTGGTTGCTAGTAATTAATTTATTTTCTCCTTCTAAACGATGAACAAAAGCACTTTCACCCAAAATCATTCCTTGGTTGATCAATTTCTTAAATGGTTCCTCTACGCTTAAGAATCCCCTATCTTTTAGAAATTTTACCCAAAAACGGCTATATAATAAATGTCCTGTTGCGTGTTCGCTTCCTCCAATGTATAAATCTACATTTTCCCAATAATCCATCGCTTCCTTAGATGCAAAATCATCTTTATTTAAAGCATCCATATATCTGAACATATACCAACTACTTCCTGCCCAACCAGGCATTGTATTCAATTCTAAAGGGAAAGTTGTTATATTATCTATATACTTATTAGAAACAATTTTATTGCTATTGGTATCCCAAGCCCAAACATCTGCACGTCCTAATGGTGGTTCTCCAGTTTTAGTGGGTAAATATTTTTCTACTTCCGGCAAACGAATAGGTAAATGTTTTGCAGCTATCATTTGAGGTAATCCGTCCTTATAATAAACCGGAAAAGGCTCTCCCCAATAACGTTGTCTTGAAAAAACAGCATCACGCAAACGATAATTGATTTCCTTAGCACCTCGATGCTTTTTTTCTAATTTTTGAATTACTTTATCAGTCGCTTCTTTATAAGAAAGACCGTTTATAAAATCACTATTTGCAATAATAGTTCCTTCTTTCTCTGAATGCGCTTTTTCTGAAATATCAATTCCTTCAAAAATGTTTTTAATAGGAATATCAAAATGTTTTGCGAAATCGTAATCTCGTTGATCACCACATGGTACTGCCATCACAGCTCCTGTTCCATATCCAGCCAAAACGTAATCACCTATCCAAATAGGAATTAGTTCTTTAGTTAATGGATGTTTTGCATAGGCTCCTGTAAAAACACCCGTAATGTTTTTTACATCAGCCATTCGCTCGCGTTCTGTTTTTTTTGCAGATACTGTAATATATTCTCCAACCTCAATACGTTGATCGATTGTTGTAATTTTATCTACTAATTCGTGTTCAGGAGCTAATGTTAAAAAAGTAACACCAAAAATAGTATCTGGTCTGGTGGTAAATGTTTTTATAGCGATTCCTTGAAACTCTTCCTTTTTATCTAATAATCTGAACTCTACAGAAGCACCAACAGATTTACCAATCCAGTTTCGTTGTGTTTCTTTTAAAGATTCGCTCCAATCCAACGTTTCCAATCCTTTAAGAAGACGCTCTCCAAATACAGAAATTCGCATGCTCCATTGAGTCATTTTTTTCTTAATAACAGGAAATCCTCCACGTTCAGAAACTCCGTTTACAATTTCATCGTTCGCTAATACCGTTCCTAGTTGTGGACACCAGTTTACTTCGGTTTCCGCTAAATAAGTTAAACGGTAATTCAGTAATATTTTTTGTT
>CAJXVL010000250.1 GCA_913061205.1 uncultured Flavobacteriaceae bacterium
TCTTCTAAGTGACATTCAAGCCGGATATGACGGTCGCATTAAGTTGGGGCTGAGGGTGACATTCCCGATAAAGTTTCGGTATGCCGTTTTTCTTCTAAGTAACATTCAAGCCGGAGATGACGGTTGTGTTAAATGTATAAAAATACCTAAGCCTAAAAAGCAAATAAATTGTATTTTTACATTTCTAAATAGATTCAATTAATACTATGTTTCAATTTTTTAAAAAGTACCAAAAACCATTATTTGAAGGGCTTTGCGATATGCACAACCACTTGTTACCAAGTATCGATGATGGTAGTAAGGACATAGCGATGTCGTCTAAGATGCTTGAGGGCTATTTAGCGCTTGGTTTTACTTCTGTGATTCCAACACCTCATGTGTATCAAGAACTGTATCCAAATACGCCTGAAACTGTTAAGGACGCCTTTGGTAACTTATCGAAACATTGTTTAAAAGAGGAGAGTGTGAAGGTTCCTTCTTATGGCGCTGAATACATGGTGGATGAGGTCTTTATGAAAAATTTGGAGTCTGGTATACCTGAATTGCTTTTAAAAGAAAAATACATTCTTTTGGAAATCAATTTTTTTGGAGCCACCGCAATGCTGGAGTCTGCATGTTTTCAGCTACAACAAAAAGAACTTAGGCCTATTTTGGCACATCCAGAGCGGTATCACTTGATGGAGAATGTAGCGACTTATAAAGCGCTTAAAAATAAAGGGTTTTATTTTCAATTAAATGCCTTGTCGCTTTTAGGTCATTATGGACCTCAGGTAAAGCAAAAAGCAGAAAAGCTATTGCAAGCAGGCTTGTATGATTTTGTTGCTACGGATGCGCATCATCCTCAACATTTAAAAACCTTGCAATCTTTAAGGCTTTCTAAAAAGCAGGGTTTGATGTGGGAAGGGATTCGGGAGTTTCAATTGGATCGGTTTTCTTAGTGAGGATAAATTTTTGTGAAGGGAAGAATCTCATGATGTACTAACTATTGTTTTAACAGATCTCCGATCAAGCCGGAGATGGGGTTTGTATAGTGCTGAGGCTACTTAATATTAATTCTATTCAATACTTTTTTCCATCGCTGAAAAAAGTATCCAAAAAAATCTAGGCTTACGAATTTTTATCTAAATTTTTCATTCGATTTCTAAATTTCAGGAAACGCTATAGTGTTTTATGGTTGTTTTTTAAAACCGTTTTGCTCGGAAAGCCTGAAATTTTTAACGAAATCTTTATTTTAAATTTTACGATAAATTTTCGGTATGCCGTTTTCCTGCTAAGTTACATTTTGTATTTATTGTTAAATAGATGATTCCATTGCCTACAGTTTATAGCCTAAGGTCTAAAGCAATAATCTCATAATAAGGAACGTCATCCTCGCAAATGCGGGGATCTCATGATGCTATGAGTTGCTTATTAAAAAAGCGTACAACAGTAAAAAACCCCAACATAAAAAAACCACCTTTTTTAAGGTGGTTTTTTTAAACGTTAACTATTCTCATCAGCTCCATAACCGTAGCCATAGCCATAATTATATTTATAGGAATAGCTATAGCGGTAACGGTAACTGTATCGATAGCCATATTTATAATTATAACCAGACATAGGACCCGCTATTAAACCGTTGAGCACCATTCCAAAAGGAGGGATGTTTGGTCGGTTTTGCAAGTCTTTTATGTATGGAAAAATATTTTTATCAGAAAATTGAGCCCTACACACATACACCACTAAATCGGAGATGGGTAGGAGTGCAGTAGTATCGCTTACCAGTAGTAAAGGTGCAGAATCTATAATTACAAAATCGTATTTTAGTTTTAAAACTTCTATCAGCTCCTTCATGCGTGGACGCATTAACAACTCGGAAGGATTGGGAGGAATGGCTCCCGATAGTAAGAAATCCATAGGATTGCTACCTTTACCTTTGGTGATTAATGTATCGATATCGTTAAAACTTTCATCACTTAGGTAGGTAGAAAGCCCCAAACTGGAGCGTTCAATTCCCAAACGATTGTGCAACTGCGGATTTCGCAGATCGCCCCCTACTAATATTACTTTTTTCCCCAAGGCTCTATAACTAT
The DNA here is from genome assembly GCA_913061205.1 of uncultured Flavobacteriaceae bacterium. Lineage (GTDB taxonomy): Bacteria > Bacteroidota > Bacteroidia > Flavobacteriales > Flavobacteriaceae > Marifrigoribacter. Next base: position 2,073 of record CAJXVL010000250.1, read on the forward strand.
CTGCAATATTAAAGGAAACAAATGATTTTCCTTCTCCTTTGGTCGTGGAGGTAACCGTAATGGCATGCGAATTTTGGTTTTTAAGCAGGAAGCTTAAACTCGAGCGCAGTACTCTTGTAGATTCTGCAGTGATCCCACGTTCATCGCTTTTTCCTTCGATATTCTCATCAAAAGGAACCTCTCCCAAAATAGTAATGCCATTTAGACCTTTCTCCAAATCGTCTCGGGTATTAATTTTGGTATCCAGTAATTTAATCAAGAATAAAACTCCAAAGGGGATGATGAGCCCTAATAAAAGGGCAGCTAAATAGGTGATCTGTCTCTTATACACATCTGACGCTGCCGACGACTCCTTACGTGTAGAT
>CAJXVL010000251.1 GCA_913061205.1 uncultured Flavobacteriaceae bacterium
AAGCAAATAGTTATGCAGCATCTAGTGCAAATAAAGAAATGAAAAACGATTATAAAAGAGCTTTTAGCACCTGTTTAAAAGCCAAAGGCTACACTGTAAATTAAAACACATACTAAAATAGTCTATAAAACCTCAACAAATTTATAATTATTAGTTGAGTTTTATTGTTAGAATTTTTATGCGATGTTTCCTATTAAAGTACTCTCCTTACTATTAAATAATTCATAAAAAGCACACTTGCTAAAATCATTAAAATAGCCTAAAAATGACTAAAAAAGCATCAAAAAAGCATCAAAACTAACTAAAAAGTATAAAAAAAAGACTAAAACGTTATTTAGGTAGAAGCTAAAAAAGAGCATTATTTCTCCATATAATACTTTCACTGATAAACAGTAGTTTATAAAATTAGTACCTACTAAATCATACTACATTAAACAACTTTTTTATTATATTTACGGAAGAATTAAAATCAACACAATGAAAAAAGGTATCTATTTATTTTTAGCTTTAATAATCGTTGCTTGTAGTAGTGATGATGGTAATAATGATGATGATACTCAAGCAGAATGGCTATATGTACATACAGCTATAGAGGCTAATGCTACTAATAGCACTACTATTGTGATGCCAGTAACTAATGACATATTTGCCTTTACTGACAGACCAGATAGAGAACATAAATACATTAGTGCAGAAGAATTTGTGTCTTATTGGAGTGAGGATGCTACTAACAGTTTTCAGTTTGACCCTCCTAATGCTGTATTTACTTCAGTTAGTGATGATGGGGTTGCAGAAGTTGAAGTGGTTATTATAGGAGCAAGTACTGATGGAGATAATATTACCTATACTATCCAAAACCCTAAATTAACAGAGAATGCAACCTTTCAGGATGTTAGTTTGTTTGTAGATGGTAATGGAGATAATAATCTTGCTATTGGGCAGAGTTATCAGGGAGGTATAATAGCTTATATAGATTCAACTGGGCAACACGGCTTAATTGCAGCTACAGCAGACCAAAGTGAAGGAATACAATGGTATAATGGTACTAATATTGTAACAGGTGCAACAGGTACTGCTATCGGAACAGGACTAACTAATACAAATGCTATAATAGCTGCTCAAGGTTCAGGGAGCTATGCTGCAAGTATAGCACGAGACTATAATGGTGGAGGATATACCGATTGGTTTTTACCAAGTAAGGATGAGTTAAACCAATTGTACGTAAATAGGGCAGCGATTGGTGGGTTTGGAACTAACGGTTACTACTGGAGTTCTACGGAGACCGTTGTCAATCTCGCGTGGAGTCAGGATTTCATCGTTATTGGTTATCAGAGCATCCTCAATAAGTACTACGCGTATAGTGTGCGTGCAGTTCGGGCTTTTTGATTATTTATCAATTTAACAGCTTACAAGCCCTTACTTTTAGTAGGGGTTTTTTATTCGTATATATCTTGTAGTGAAGTGGAAGTCCTCAAAAACTTACACGTAACGATAATTAACTTTCTATTTTATTTATAATTAATATATAATGTCTGGCAAAAGTCTGGCAAAATCGATTGATTTTATAGGTTATTTTATTAAAAAACTAAATAAAGGATTACTTTTATAATCCCTCTAAACATTTAATAAAAGTAATTGGTTCTTTGCGAGCCCAATAGGAGTAGGGGTAAAAAGCAAAAACCCCTCGTAGCGATACGAAGGGTTAAAGTGAGCCCGTCAGGATTCGAACCTGAGACCGCCTCCTTAGAAGGGAGGTGCTCTATCCAGCTGAGCTACGAGCCCATTCACTTAAGAAAATGGTTTCTTTTGCGGCTGCGAATATACAAATTATATTAAATAACAAATCTTTTTATTAGACTAAATATTTACATTTATAGTTAATAATGGTCCTTGATAAATTAAGGAAAATTCACCTTCCCAACTTATTTTATTGACCGCAGCGAAAGCTTTAAAATACCTGTAATTTAATCCCACACCTATGTGCTTGTGAAATTGATAGTTAACACCGGCACCTATATCCCATAAACCTCCATAATACTCTTTAATGCTTAATGCAAACCAGTCTATTCTACTTGTAAGTAACCATTTAGGGTGGAGGGCATAATAGTACCAAGCACCAATATTTGGTAGCGGAGCTATTACACCAACACTGCTTCTGTTTAAAGTAGTGCTTGCATTTTCACCCGTATTTTCATTATTATAGGCATCACCTTCGATAAATGATTTTATACCTAAAATGTGTGTACCTAAACCAATTCCTAATTCATGTTTTAAGCCTTTACTTATTGTTCTTCCAAAAAATAAACGGAAAAGATTGACATCAAAACCTAGAGTTACTCCGGTAATACCTCTAAATATTTGATTGTTCCATTCTATTTCCTGTCTCTTATACACATCTGACGCTGCCGACGACTCCTTACGTGT
>CAJXVL010000252.1 GCA_913061205.1 uncultured Flavobacteriaceae bacterium
GTGTAGTGCCTAGAGCAGTTCCTATAGTGGAAGCTATGGCTGCATTGGTATTGGCAGATTTTTATTTACTAAATAGAATTAATAAAATATAATAGCCAAAATTTATTTGATTAAAAGAATTTTATGAAAAAACTAGCTTTGCATTGGAAAATACTTATAGGTATGGCTTTAGGAGTCATCGTTGGATTATTAATGACCAAGGTAAATGGAGGTATGGGTATCGTACAAGACTGGATTAAACCTTTTGGAAATATATTTATTAATTCATTAAAACTAATTGCAATTCCTTTAATCTTAGCTGCATTAATTAAAGGCGTATCCGATTTGAAAGATATTTCTAAGCTATCAAAAATGGGAACTAGAACCATATTAATATATATTACCACAACTATAATTGCGGTATCTGTTGGTTTAATACTTGTAAATACCATAAATCCAGGAAAATCTATTTCAGAACAAACTAGATCCGAAATGGTAGAAAATTACAGTAGAAATACAGTTAAATATCAAGAAACAGCTCTTAAGCAAAAAGAGTCAGGACCTTTACAAGCATTAGAAGATTTAGTGCCACAAAATATATTTGAAGCTTCTACAAGTAACAAAAATATGCTGCAAGTAATTTTCTTTGCAATTTTTTTTGGTATCGGATTGATTTTAATTCCTGAAGAAAAGGGAGCCATTGTGAAAAAATTCTTTGATGGTTTTAATGACGTAATATTAAAAATGGTAGATTTAATTATGTTAGCCGCCCCTTATGGTGTATTTGCTTTATTGGCAGCGTTGGTGGTTGAATCTCCAAGTGTTGATCTATTTAAAGCCTTAGGTTGGTATTCATTAACAGTCATTTTAGGCCTATTGATTATGATTGGAATTTATATTTTAATCGTAGCAATATATACTAAAAAAGATCCTAAATTTTTTATTAATGGAATTTCACCAGCCCAATTATTAGCTTTTTCTACGAGCTCCTCTGCAGCAACTTTACCTGTTACCATGGAAAGGGTTACGGAACATTTAGGAGTAGAAGAAGAAGTAGCAAGTTTCGTTTTACCAATTGGAGCTACTATAAATATGGATGGAACAAGTTTGTACCAAGCAGTTGCTGCTGTTTTTATTGCTCAAGCATTTGGTATGGATCTTAGTTTTGGAACACAATTGGGAATTATTGCTACCGCTACACTAGCGTCTATAGGAAGTGCTGCTGTACCTGGAGCAGGTATGGTAATGCTAGTTGGAGTACTTGGTTATGCAGGTATTCCTGAAGCAGGACTGGCATTAATTTTTGCCGTAGATAGACCTTTAGATATGTGTCGTACAACGGTGAATGTTACAGGGGATGCTGCAGTATCTATGATTGTAGCTAAATCTATTGGTAAATTAGGAGCACCAAATATAAAAGACTGGAACGATGACTATAAAGGTGAAAACTAAAATAAAAAATTCCGAATACTAAATTAATAGTTTTCGGAATTTTATTTTTTTCTTAAGTTTTGAAATCTAATTTTTCTTGTGAATATCCATTTGAGGATAAGGAATTTCAATGCCTGCTTTGTCTAGTTCAATTTTACAAGTTTCCATAATTTCAAAATAAACATTCCAATAATCAGCTGTTAATGTCCAAGGCCTCATTTTAAAATTAACTGAACTATCTGCTAATTCTCCCAATACTACTATAGGTGCAGGTTCTTTTAGAATATTTGGATGGTCTGTCATAATTTTCATAAGTAAATCCTTTGTTTGCTTGATATCAGCATCATAACTAACTCCCATAGTAATATCAATTCTTCTTGTTTTTTCTGTTGAATAATTTGTGATGTTTCCATTTGAAAGAGTGCCATTCGGAATAATCACTTCTTTATTATCAGTTGTATTTAATTTTGTTGTAAAAATCTCAATTTCTTTTACAGTACCCATTTCTCCTTGTGTTTCAATAAAATCTCCAATTTTATAAGGTTTAAATAACATTATCAAAACTCCGCCCGCAAAATTTGAAAGTGATCCTTGTAATGCCAGACCAATTGCTAAACCTGCAGCAGCCAATATAGCGGCAAAAGAAGTTGTCTGAACTCCTAATTGTCCAAGAATGGCAATGACTAAAACTACTTTTAAACCTCCAATTATTAAATTAGACAAAAAGCGTTCCAGAGTTTCGTCATAATCTAAATGATCCATTGCTTTTAAAAGTATTCTTTTTATTTTTTTAATAAGCCATGTTCCAATAATCCATATCAATACTCCACCCAGTAGTTTTAGACCATATTCAGTTCCGTAATCTAGAAGCAAATTTTTCCATTCGTTTATATCAATATTATTCATAGTAATAATTTTAATTAATTTTTATATGACTTCAAAAAAACATTTTTTTTTATTAATTATAAAATTTATTTTTTAGTTCTGGTGTTGGAATC
>CAJXVL010000253.1 GCA_913061205.1 uncultured Flavobacteriaceae bacterium
CAACAAGCTGAAGCTTCTCAAAAAAGAATCAATGAATTTTTGAATGAAAAACCAGCTATTGAAAACTGTGTAGAAACAGAAACAAAAATTAATGGAGTAATTGAATTCAATAATCTTTCTTTTACTTATTCAGATACTAATATTACGGCACTTAAAAATATTTCATTTAAAATAAATCCCGGAGAGACGCTAGCTATATTAGGAAATACAGGATCCGGAAAATCTACTATCTTAGAGTTAATCGGTAGGCTTTATGAAGTTGATAATGGCCAACTTAAAGTCAACAACAAAAACATCAAAGATTTAAATATTTCAAGCTTAAGAGGCAGTATTGGATATGTTCCTCAGGACGCTTTTCTTTTTAGCGATTCCATATTAAACAATATTAAGTTTGGCAAAGAAAATGCAAGTAATGAAGAAGTTTTTGAAGCTGCAAAAAAAGCATCAGTTCATGAAAACATCATTGGTTTTAACAAAGGTTATAAAACTATTTTAGGAGAACGAGGAATAACATTAAGTGGTGGGCAAAAACAACGTGTATCGATTGCTAGAGCAATTATTAAAGATCCTCAGATTTTACTATTGGACGATTGTCTATCTGCGGTAGATACTGAGACAGAAGAACAGATTTTAAATAATATAGAAACTTTATTAAAAAATAAAACTATCATTATTGTTAGTCATCGCATATCTTCAGCTAAAAATGCCCATAAAATAATTGTTATGAAGGAAGGCGAAATCATACAACAAGGAACTCATAATGAGTTAATAAAACTGGAGGGTTATTATAAAGAGTTGTATGCAAAACAATTATTAGAAAAAGAAAATTAACTATAATGTTGCCATAGTTGTATTTTTTTTAGATTTTTGGGGAAACGTTTAAATAATAAAATTATGAGTGATAATTATATGATGGAGCGAGAAGAAATTCATTCTAAAGTAATGCGAGCTGGAAGACGCACTTATTTCTTTGACGTAAGAGCAACAAAGGCAGGAGATTATTACTTAACCATCACGGAAAGTAAAAAGTTTACAAATGACGATGGCTCATTTCATTACAAAAAGCACAAAATTTATCTTTATAAAGAAGATTTTTCTGAATTTAAAGATAGTTTAGATGAAATGATTTCATTTATAATCGATGAAAAAGGTGAAGAAGTAATTAGTGATCGTCATCAAAGTGATTATAAAAAAGAAGAAGAAGTATCAAGTTCTGACTCTGATTCTGAAGATTCCTCAATATCAAATTTTACAGACGTAGACTTTGATGATATCTAATAAGTTTATATCCTTTTAATAGCCATAAACATCCTTTCAATAATATAATTTTGAAAGGATGTTTTTTTATATATTTATGCGAATTAAATTCAATCGCATGAAAAAGGGTACCCTACTATTTTTTTTATTTCTTTCAATTAAAGCATTTACTCAGGACTATCATGTAAAGCTAGATTATTTTCTGCCAAATAATATATCATACAATCAAGACATTCCAACACCGGCGAGTGTAATAGATCATGAAATTGGAGACTGGCATATTACTCATGATAAATTAGTGCAATACATGTATGCTCTTGCTGAATCGAGTGACCGTATTTCCATAGAGACTAGAGGAAAAACATTTGAAGGGAGACCACTTTTACTTTTATATATAAGCGCTCCAAATAACCTATCTAATCTAGAAAAAATAAAAGAAAATCATATTTCCTTAACTGAAAACGGCTCTGATAATATAGATGTAACAAAAATGCCAATTGTAGTTTATCAAGGCTTTTCAATTCATGGAAATGAACCTAGTGGATCTAATGCTGCGCTTGCAGTAGCTTATTATTTAGCAGCTGCTCAAGGTTCAGAAATTGAAAAATTACTTAACGAAACAGTTATTTTATTTGATCCTTCCTATAATCCTGATGGCCTACAACGGTTTGCATATTGGGCAAATACTAATAAAAGTAAAAACATCAATCCAGATCCAAACGATCGAGAATACAATGAGATATGGCCGGGTGGAAGAACAAATCATTATTGGTTTGATATGAATAGAGATTGGTTACCTGTTCAACTTCCAGAAAGTCAGGCAAGAATTAATACCTTTCATAATTGGTATCCTAATATATTAACCGATCACCATGAAATGGGGACCAATTCAACTTTTTTCTTTCAACCTGGTATTCCTTCTCGAACGAACCCTTTAACACCGAGTAAAAACCAAGAAATCACAGAAGCTATTGGAAACTTCCATGCAAAAGCATTAAATAAAATTGGAAGTTTTTATTATAGTAAAGAAAGTTTCGATGATTTTTATTACGGAAAAGGATCCACTTTTCCAGATATAAATGGTGGTATTGGAATATTGTTTGAACAAGCTTC
>CAJXVL010000254.1 GCA_913061205.1 uncultured Flavobacteriaceae bacterium
TATAATTATTCTCAAGGTAGAGTTACTGATCATAGGATTAATCTAACATTATACGATTTAAGTAATATCATAAATGGTGATATTCAAAAAATAATTGATGAATTGCAGTTGGTGAACAATACCGAAAAGTTAAAAGAATCAGGAGAAACTTTTTAATCTAAGTAATGACAAATGACTATCTAATTTCCGAAATTCGAAAAAAGGATTCTTTTCTTTGTATTGGTTTGGATGTGGATTTAAATAAAATTCCAAAACATTTATTAGAAGAGGAAGACCCAATTTTTGCTTTTAATAAAGCAATAATTGATGCCACTCATCATTTAGCGGTTGCTTATAAACCGAATACTGCATTTTATGAAGCTTATGGAATTAAAGGATGGAAGGCTTTAGAAAAGACGATTGATTATTTAAATATTAATCATCCAGAGATATTTACCATCGCTGATGCAAAACGTGGAGATATTGGCAATACGTCTGCGATGTATGCTAAAGCATTTCTAGAAGATTTAGGCTTCGATGCTATTACGGTTGCTCCTTATATGGGTAAAGATTCTGTAGAGCCATTTTTATCTTTTAAAGAAAAGCATACTATATTATTAGCCTTAACATCAAATAAAGGTGCATTCGATTTTCAAACTCAAATAATTGATAATGAAGAACTGTATAAAAAGGTTTTAAAAACTTCAAAGTCATGGGAGCATAGTGATCAATTAATGTACGTGGTTGGGGCTACAAAAGCTAAATATTTTAAAGAAATAAGAAATATTGTTCCAAATAGTTTTCTCCTAGTTCCTGGAGTAGGAGCACAGGGAGGTAATATGCAGGATGTTTGTAAATATGGAATGAATAAACATGTAGGTTTACTTATCAATTCCTCAAGGGGTATTATTTATGCCTCTAATCAATTAGATTTTGCGGAAGCTGCTGCTCGCGAAGCAGAAGTTTTACAAAAACAAATGAAGGCTATTTTATATGAAAATAGTAGACCAACTTAATCGTGTTCTTTTCTTTAATTCACATCCAAGGCGAATTATATCTTTAGTCCCTTCTCAAACAGAGTTATTGGTAGCTTTAGGTCTTGAAAAAAACATCATCGGTGTTACTAAGTTTTGTGTACATCCAAAAGGAATTCGAAAAAACATTACTATCGTTGGTGGTACAAAAAAAATACACCTTAAAAAAGTTGAAGCACTCCGTCCAGATATTATTATTTGTAACAAAGAAGAAAATACAAAAGAAATTGTAGATCAATTAAGCAGTGTTGCACCAGTTTGGATTAGTGATATTTATACATTAGAAGATGCTCTTGAAATGATAGTTTTATTGGGAGAATTATTTGATGTTTCAGAAAAAGCAGTTTCTATAGTTTCACAAATTTCTTTAAGAAAAAAAGATTTTGAAGTTTTTATAAAAACAAAACCAACGATTAAAGTTGCTTATCTAATCTGGAAAAACCCTTATATGATTGCAGGAAATCAAACTTTTATCAATAGTCTATTGTTGTTAAATAAGTTCAAAAATACTGCTGTTAATTCGGCTTCTAGGTATCCTAAGGTATTACTTGATGAGCTTAGTAATGCAGATAAAATTCTACTTTCTTCAGAACCATTTCCTTTCAAAGAAAAACACATTCAAGAACTTCGGAAATCTACTGGAAAAGAAGTTATTTTGGTCAACGGAGAATACTTTAGTTGGTATGGGTCAAGACTCATAGATGCTTTTTCATATTTTAAGACATTACACTAGGTTTAATTTGCAATTAACAGCTCTAAAATGTTGATGCAGTAAGCGTTTATTTTTAATTCTACTTTCTTTTTTTAACAGCTATCTTACTATCATCTTCATTTTTTGTAAATTTGCAGCCTGTAAACTTTAATTACACGCTATGCAACAGATTACCCCTTATCAACCTAAATACAAAGTAAGAATTGTAACTGCTGCCTCATTGTTTGATGGACATGATGCGGCTATTAATATTATGCGTCGAATTATACAGGCAACAGGTGTTGAGGTTATTCATTTAGGTCACGATAGAAGTGTTGAAGAGGTTGTAAATACCGCTATACAAGAAGATGCCAATGCGATTGCGTTAACTTCATACCAAGGAGGCCATAATGAATATTTTAAGTATATGTTTGATTTGCTTAAAGAAAGAGGAGCAGGGCATGTAAAAATATTTGGTGGCGGTGGCGGTGTAATTCTTCCCTCTGAAATTAAAGAATTACAAGATTATGGAATTACTCGCATCTATTCACCAGACGATGGTAGAGAACTCGGATTACAGGGTATGATTAACGATTTAGTAAAGAGATCTGATTTTCCAATCGGAGATAAATTAACTACTGAAGTTTCTAGACTTTCTAAAA
>CAJXVL010000255.1 GCA_913061205.1 uncultured Flavobacteriaceae bacterium
CGTTTGCTTCAGGCAATCAACGATTGATTGTGGATTTATTGGGATGGAAAATTTGCCCTTTAATTTGTTATGATTTACGTTTTCCAATTTGGGCTCGAAATACTGAAAATTATGATATACTTCTTTATGTTGCAAACTGGCCAGAAAGAAGAATTGCTGCTTGGGATGCTTTATTAAAAGCGCGTTCAATCGAGAATATGGCTTATTGTATTGGTGTTAATAGAACTGGAAAAGACGGGAATGAACATCGATATATTGGACATTCTGCAGTTTACAATGTGTTGGGAGAACAGATTTCAACTCCTAATAATGAAGGTAATTTCACCGAAACTATGGAACTTAAAAAATCGCATATTGAATTCAATAGAGAACATCTTCAGTTTTTAAATGACCGAGATGAATTTACTCTAAATTAAAGGTTTCTACTAAACTCCAATTAGGTCGGATTTCAATTTTTTTAGGGTAATATAAGACAGTTTCAGGCTGTATTTTTTTAAGATAGCTTCCTGTATCCCAACGTTTGTTTTTGTTTTCATCGTAGATAATACGAATGTAATATTCTCCGGGGTTTATATATTCAAATAAAATGGATTCATCGCCTGTATAGTATTTTTCTTGAATAACTTCATAATTGGTATTCACTAGTTGAACAAGTATAGGTAATTGTTTAGGTTCGCTTAAAATCAAGTTTAGTGTTCCATAATCTGAATTATCTTTGGTCCTAACCCTAACATTAATTGTATCGTTTGTTTGTTCAAAAAAGTCGATAAATGCTCCAGGCAATAATTGAATTGCATAGGATTCTGTTGTTTTTATATCAAAACTTAAAAAGGCTGTATTGAACCGATAATCAATAACTCCTTTAAAAGGGATTACAGCAGAATCCTTATTTATTATGGTTACTTTTTCAGAATTAAATAATGTTAAAGGAGTGGTAGCAGAAAATTTAAGGGTATCCCTCGGAGTTAAAACTCCAGCATTTATAGGTTTTACTAACAATGTGTCAACAAATAAATCACGCATTTTAGTTACTACAGTATCTAAATTATTTTTGTTTTTTACTGTAAATATTAATGAATCATTTTCTACGAAAGGTTTAAACCAATAATGTAGGGTATCAGATTTTGAATCTTTATAGCTTATAGATTCAAAATCTTTTGGTACTGATGACTTTAATTCTATCTTTAAATTTTTAGCTTCTCCATTATAACCAAATATGATGTGATTTTTACTTTCATGTTTAGGTTTTTTGATTTTATAGCTTTCTGTTTCTTTAAATATATTAATTGTAAAAGAGCTATCGGTAGGTAGGCTAATCATTCCCTCTAAAAATCCTATTTTATCATATTTTGGTTGAAAGATATAATCATTTGTTTTGTCCTTCAAAGCAATTAAAAAATAGGTTCCTTCTTTTAAATTAGTAAGTTCAAATTCTTGACTTTCTTCTTTTGTAGTTGTGATGTAAGTTGGTTTTTTAGAATAAATTACAGAATCATTAAAGGCTTCATTTACTTCGTATAACATAACCGTTGTTGTACCTTCAGGGTTTAACAGGAGAGGATCTTTAACGGTTCCTTTTAAATTTAAGCTATCAATAAAATTTCCAGTAGAAAAGATATATTTAAAATATTTAAAAACATTCCCCTCGGTATAGTCAACAATACTTTTTCCAAAATTAAATGAGTAAGTAGTGTTTTTTTTTAGGGTATCTTTAATGTTTATTTTAATAAATTTTCCAGTACTTAATGGGGTTATTTCTGGTTGATATTTTAAGGGGGGAGAAATAATTAACTCTTTATTAATATCTATTAGCTTGATGTATTCGTCAAAATAGATTTTAATTTCATCATCAGTAAAGTTAATACTATAATTTTCTGGCTTATATTTTATAATAATTGGTGGAATTGAATCTTTTGACCCGCCGGAAGGATTCCCTCTTTTTGCACAATTAACAAATGTTAGTATAACAAAAAATAAGATAGCAAAATAAAATATGCGACGCATCATTTTACAAAAATAAACAAAATATTTATGCGATAGCTATGGTTGCAATACTAAGTTTCACCTGTTTGCTTTTAAATATTTGTAGTGCACAGTTTTCTATTGTTGCACCAGTTGTAATAATATCATCAACTAATAAAATATGTTTATCATTTATTAAATGAGGATGTTTTATTTTAAATATTTCTTCAGTTTGAAAACGTAAAAAACGTTGTTTAAATACTTGAGATTCAGTTTTAGACTCTTTTGTTAAAACAGTATCAACATATGGTACTTGTAATGCTTTAGCTATTTCAAACCCAAACCCCTCCACTTGATTATAACCTCTTTTTTTTAATTTTTGTTTATGTAAAGGGACAG
>CAJXVL010000256.1 GCA_913061205.1 uncultured Flavobacteriaceae bacterium
TCCTGGAAGGAAGCTGCAGAAATAAACGATTTAGTTTGTAATGAAGCACGTGTAATACCCTGTAAGATTGGTGTTGCCGTAGCAGGTACTGCATCTCTAGTTACAACAAGTTGCTTATCAGTTCTCTTAAGAATTGAATTCTCGTCACGTAAATCCCTAGACGAAATGATTTGTCCTTCTTTTAGTGTTTCAGAATCTCCTGCACTTTCAACTACCTTCATTCCAAATATTTTATCATTTTCTTCGATAAAATCAAATTTATGAGCTAATTGATTTTCTAGGAACAACGTATCGCCTGGATCAACAAGTCTAACTTTACGCATCATTTGACGCACTACAACCTCAAAGTGTTTATCATTAATTTTTACACCTTGTAATCGATATACTTCCTGAACTTCGTTTACTAAATATTGCTGAACCGCTGATGGCCCTTTAATATTTAAAATATCTAATGGTGTAATTGACCCATCAGATAATGGCATTCCTGCACGTACAAAATCATTTTCTTGTACTAAAATCTGATTTGATAATTTCACTAGATATCTTTTAATATCACCAAATTTAGTTTCCACTATAATCTCACGATTACCACGCTTAATTTTACCGAACGAAACAACACCATCTACCTCACTTACTACAGCAGGGTTAGAAGGATTACGAGCTTCAAATAATTCCGTTACACGAGGAAGACCACCAGTAATATCACCTGCTTTAGATGATTTACGTGGAATCTTAACTAGGATATTACCAATTTTCACTGTTTCACCATCATCTACCATAAGGTGAGCTCCAACCGGAAGGTTATAAGAACGAATTATTTCATCATTCTTACCCATTATTAATAGGGTTGGAATTTTCTTTTTATCCCTAGATTCAGAAATTACTTTTTCTTGGAAACCGGTTTGTTCATCAATTTCTACTTGATAAGTAATACCTTGTTCTAAGTTTTCATATTGAATTTTACCAGAAAATTCAGAAATAATTACACCGTTAAATGGATCCCATTGACAAACAATATCTCCATTTTTAAGATTCGAACCATTTTTAACAAAAATGTGTGAACCGTAAGGAATATTATTTGTACTAAGTGTAATACCTGTTTTCTTATCTTTTAATTTAACTTCTGAAGTTCTAGAAATTACTACATCAACGACATTACCTTCTTTATCTTTACTTTTTACAGTTTTAAGATCTTCTATTTCAGCAACTCCATCAAACTTCACTGTTAACTTATTCTCTTCTGAAATATTACCTGCAACACCACCAACGTGAAATGTACGCAGTGTTAACTGTGTACCTGGCTCTCCAATAGATTGTGCTGCTACTACACCAACAGCTTCACCCATTTGCACCATTTTATTAGTAGCTAAATTTCTACCATAACAAGTTGCACAAATTCCTTTTTTAGCTTCACAAGTTAATGCTGAACGCACCTCTACAGAGTCTATAGGGGATGCTTCTATTTTTTTAGCTATTTCGTTTGTAATGTGATCTCCAGAAGCTACAAATAATTCTTCTGTTAAAGGATCATAAACATCGTGTAATGAAGTACGACCTACGATTCTTTCTGCTAAAGTTTCAACAACTTCTTCATTTTTCTTTAATGGAGAAACTTCAATACCTCTTAGTGTACCACAATCATGAATATTAACAATTACATCCTGAGACACATCTACAAGTCTACGAGTTAAGTATCCTGCATCAGCTGTTTTTAAAGCCGTATCAGCAAGACCCTTACGAGCACCGTGAGTAGAGATGAAATATTCAAGAATTGATAATCCTTCCTTAAAATTAGAAAGAATTGGATTTTCAATAATTTCACCACCTCCTGAAGTAGATTTTTTAGGCTTTGCCATTAATCCACGCATACCTGTTAACTGACGAATTTGTTCTTTAGAACCCCTTGCACCAGAATCAAGCATCATAAATACTGAGTTAAATCCTTGCTTGTCTTCACGAATACGCTTCATAGACAATTCAGTTAATTCTGCATTAGTTGCTGTCCAAATGTCAATTACTTGATTGTATCTTTCATTATTAGTAATAAGACCCATGTTGTAGTTACCTATAATAGCATCTACTTGGCTATTTGCTTTTTTAATCATTCCAGTTTTTTCCTCAGGAATAATAATGTCACCTAAACTAAAAGACAATCCACCTTCAAAGGCAAATTTATATCCCAATGTTTTAATTTCATCTAGGAAATCTGCAGTGATAGGAACTGAAGTTACTCTAAGAATATCACCAATAATATCTCTAAGAGACTTTTTTGTCAATACTTCATTAATATAACCTGCAGCTTCTGGAACATTTTCATTAAAAATTACTCTACCAACAGTAGTTGTAATTATTTG
>CAJXVL010000257.1 GCA_913061205.1 uncultured Flavobacteriaceae bacterium
ACTGATTGTATTTTGACATGCGGTCACTACGAGACATCGATCCTGTTTTAATTTGCCCGCAATTAAGTGCTACTGCTAAATCTGCGATGGTAGTGTCTTCCGTTTCACCAGACCTATGTGACATTACGGTAGTATAACCAGCATTATGAGCCATATTAACGGCTGCAATGGTTTCTGATAAAGTCCCTATTTGATTTACTTTTATCAAGATTGAATTTGAAATTCCTTCCTTAATTCCTCTTGATAAACGCGCTACATTGGTTACAAAAAGGTCATCTCCTACCAACTGAGTGGTATCTCCAATAAGCGCTGTTAAATACTTCCAACCATCCCAATCATCTTCATCCATTCCGTCTTCGATTGAAATTATAGGGTAATTTTTAGCCAATTCGGCAAGGTATTCTGCTTGTTCTTTTGAAGTTCTTATTTTACCAGAATCTCCTTCAAATTTGCTATAATCGTAATTACCATCCACATAAAACTCTGCCGCAGCACAATCTAAAGCAATCATAATTTCATCCCCAAATTTATAACCTGCATTGGTGACTGCTTGAGCGATAGTATCTAATGCATCTTCTGTTCCGCCTAAAGTTGGAGCAAAACCCCCTTCATCGCCAACAGCTGTACTTAAATTTCTATCGTGCAATACCATTTTTAAATGATGAAATATTTCACTTCCCATTTTAATTGCTTCTAAAAAACTTGTTGCTTTTACCGGTATGATCATAAACTCCTGAAATGCAATAGGTGCATCACTATGAGAACCTCCATTAATAATATTCATCATGGGTACTGGCAATGTTTTAGCACTAACTCCTCCTATATAACGATATAATGGCATTCCTAATTCTAAAGCTGCTGCATGGGCCGCTGCTAATGACACTCCTAAAATAGCATTCGCCCCTAATAAAGACTTATTAGGAGTTCCGTCTAAATCAATCATAATTTGATCGATAGTTTCTTGCTCAAAAACAGAAACTCCTAATAGTGTGGAAGCAATTTTATCATTTACATTTTCAACTGCTTTTAACACTCCTTTGCCCATATAGTCTTTTCCTCCATCACGTAATTCTACAGCTTCGTGTACTCCTGTTGAAGCACCAGAAGGAACAGCGGCTCTTCCTAAAAAACCATTTTCAGTAACTACATCTACTTCTATTGTAGGATTTCCTCTAGAATCAAAAATTTGTCTAGCATGTATATCAATTATTATGCTCATACCTATTGTTATTTATGTTTTTTAATATTGTTTATAAATTCATCAAAAAGATACCTAGAATCATGTGGTCCTGGGCTTGCTTCTGGATGATATTGAACAGAAAATACTGGTTTATTTTTCATTTTTATTCCTGCAACCGTATGGTCATTTAAATGAACATGGGTTATTTCAATTTCTGTATTTTTTTCAGTTTCTTCTCTATTAATAGCAAATCCATGGTTTTGAGAAGTAATTTCTCCTTTACCTGTTTGAAGGTTTTTAATAGGATGATTAATACCACGATGCCCATTATGCATTTTATAGGTAGAAATACCATTTGCCAAGGCCAATACTTGATGTCCTAAGCAAATTCCAAAAATTGGTTTTCCAGTTGCAATAGCAGCTTTAGTAGTGCTAATGGCTTGAGTTAAAGGCTCTGGATCTCCAGGACCATTTGACAGAAAGTATCCATCAGGGTTAAAGGAATTTAATTCCTCAAAGGTAGCATCGTATGGAAACACCTTTATATAACAATCTCTTTGAGATAAGTTCCTTAATATGTTCTTTTTAATACCAATATCTAATGCAGCAATTTTAAAAGTAGCATTTTTTTCTCCAAAATAATAAGGCTCTTTAGTAGATACTTTAGAAGCCAATTCCATCCCTTTCATATTTGGAATTTCTGCCAATTGCTTTTTTAAGTTGTTTATATTTTCAATATCGGTAGTAATCACTGCGTTCATAGCGCCATTATCACGAATATAAGCCACTAAGGATCTTGTATCCACATCAGCGATAGCTAATAGGTTGTTTTTATCTAAAAAGGTCACTAACGAATCGTTTGCAAGGTCTCTAGAATAATGATAACTAAAATTTCGGCAAATTAAACCTGATATTTTTATGGAATCAGATTCAATTTCATTTTCAGCAACTCCATAATTTCCAATATGGGCGTTGGTGGTAACCATTAGCTGCCCAAAATAAGAGGGGTCGGTAAATATTTCTTGATAACCGGTCATACCGGTGTTAAAACAAGCTTCTCCAAAAGCGGTACCTTCTTTTCCTCCAACAGATTTACCATAAAAAATGGTTCCATCTGCTAATAATCTGTCTCTTATACACATCTGACGCTGCCGACGACTCCTTACGTGTAG
>CAJXVL010000258.1 GCA_913061205.1 uncultured Flavobacteriaceae bacterium
GCTACCGATAAAGCAACTGGAAAATCTCAAGACATTCGAATTGAAGCATCTTCAGGCTTAACAGATGAGGAAGTGAAAAAAATGAAACAAGATGCAGAAGCAAATGCAGAATCTGATAAGATAGCCAAAGAAAAGGCAGATAAGTTAAATGAAGCAGATGCAATGATTTTTCAAACTGAAAAACAACTGAGTGAATTTGGAGATAAAATTTCTGAAGACAATAAAAAACCAGTTGAAGAAGCCTTAGAAGAATTGAAAAAAGCTTATGAAACTAAAGAAGTTGAAACCATTCAGCCAGCTTTAGATAAAATCAACGAAGCATGGAAAGCTGCGTCTGAAGAGATGTATAAAGCACAAGCTGATGCTCAACAAGAAGGGGGAGCTCCAACAGGAGATGCTCAACCAGAAGGAGAAGCTACAGAAGAAAACAGTGACGTAGAAGATGTCGACTTTGAAGAGGTAAAATAATTCTGTTATAAACATAGATTTAAAAGCGACATAATTGTGTCGCTTTTTTTATGATATAATCAAAAAAAAGAGCTATATTGTAAGATAAAATTAACATTAAAACACACTAAAACACACTAAAACACATAAAATGAAAAAAGTATTATTTGTAGTAACGATAATAGCTGCCTTTGGATTTTCAGTTATATCTTGTAATTCTAAATCAAAGAATGAAACGGAAGAAAAAGAGACTGTTCTTGAGGTACAGAAAATTAGCGTTAATAAGGTAGCTGGTATGGAATCCTATGCAACTATCGAAGAAGCTAAGACAAGAGCAAAAAAAATGGGTTGTGAAGGTTATCACGAAATTAAAGATGGCGAAAATGTTAGATACATGCCTTGTAAAGCTCATGGTGATATTAAAAGTCAAATAGAAGGAGATGAAGTTAATGCTAAAAGTCATTTAAAAGAAGCAGACAGTGACCTTAATAATAATATAGAAAAAACTGACAGTAAAGTTAAAAGTCACTTAAAAGAAGGAGGAGATGATGTTAAAAAGGAATTTAACAAAGTAGGTGATGGTGTTAAAAAAGAATATGACAAAGTAAAAACTGATCTTGAAAAGAAGAAAAATTAAGAAATCGATTAATAACCTCATAGTTAAAAATGATATAAACTACTAAAAAAGCAGCTTTTTAAAAGCTGCTTTTTTAGTAGTTTATATTTTAATTCTCATCTTCCGTTTTATTGCAATTATCTCTTTATTTCTAGGTAAAAATTCAATTATTTTTCAGAGATTTTCATTATAAAATCAGTATTTACTTCGTGTTCACCATCAAATACATGAATGTCTAAGTGTTTTCCAAATAGATTAGCACCTTTAATGGTTTCTTCCGTTTTCTTTGCCTCGTTTATATATTGATCTTTATCTCCATATAAGTAAGTGACTTGTGTTTTTTTGGTTAAAAATGAAAAGTCTTCAGGGTTTAATTCAGTTGGAATGCCTCCGGAATGTAATATTAAATGATTGCATTTTATCTTTCTACTTGCAACCCATCTAGCAGCGATAGAAACTCCTTGCGAATATCCTAGAATAATTAAATTATGGACTGATTTGTCTATCTCTGATTGATATATTTTATCTAGATAAGCCAATACATTTTTAGTTTCATCAATGGTGTTTTCTTTTGTTAACCAAGAGGCGCCAACATGCTTAAAATTTTTTCCTTGATAATATTTAGAAGGAGCTTGAGGAGCGATTATAAAATTTTCTTCTGGATTAATTTTTGAAAAATAATTAATAAAATACTTACTTAAATACCCTAAACCATGAAAAACAATCCAAACATTTTTTGTTTTTTCAGTTAAATTATTTAAAATAGAATAAGTATTGGTTGTTGTGTAGATTACTTTTTTTTCAACCGACATTTTGTGATTCATTTTGTATTTTTACAAAGGTAAATTAATTATATGAAAAAAAGCAAAGAACAAGTGTTAGCAGCTTGCAATGCAATTTGTAAAAACACTTTAATGGAAACTTTAGAGATTGAATTTATTGATCTTACAGAAGATGTATTAACTGCGAGAATGCCGGTCACTTCCAAAGTTCATCAGCCTGACGGTGTTTTGCACGGAGGAGCTTCTGTTGCATTGGCAGAAAGTATAGGAAGTGCTGCGGCAATTGTGTTTTTGGGCAAAGAAAATAGTACGATTCGAGGTTTGGAAATTTCAGCAAATCACATCAAAAGCATAAGCGATGGTTTTGTTTATGCGAAGGCAACAGCTTTGCATAGAGGTAAAACAACTCAACTTTGGCAGATTAGAATTGAAAACGAAGCAGCAGAGTTAATTTCCTTAGTAAAGTTAACAACCATTACTTTTTATAAATAAAACGATCCTGGA
>CAJXVL010000259.1 GCA_913061205.1 uncultured Flavobacteriaceae bacterium
TTCCTTTGATAATTTCTAAAGGGAAAGAAGTGTTTTTATCAATTCCTTTTTCTTCGCTAGTAAAAACTCCAGTTATTTCATCGTTCTTTTCAACTTCATTTTTAGCAATTAATTTCCCATATTGTTTGCGAATAGAAGTAACTTGATCATTAATCATTTTATCATCTGCAACAATATTATAGTGATTAATTGCTTTTTTGCCAACAACATCTACTTCAAATTGTGGAGACAATCCCAATTCAAAATCAAAAGAAAAATCTGGAGTATCCCAGTCTATTTGAGTGTCATTTTTAGGAAGTGGATTTCCCAAAACATCTAATTTTTCCTCAGTAAGATAGTTATGTAATGCTTCTTGAAGTATTTTATTTACCTCTTCAACCAATACCGATTTACCATATTGTTTTTTAACCATTCCCATTGGGACATGTCCCTTTCTAAAACCAGGAATGTTTGCTGTTTTACGGTAATCGGTCAATATTTTTTGAACTTTACCAGAATAGTCTTCTTCTTTGACTGCTACGGTTAAAACCGCATTTAAACTATCAATGTCTTTTTTTGTGATTTCCATTTTCTCAAATATATTTAACCCTTATTTTTCGGAGTGCAAAAATACAAAATGAAAGTCCTCAATACAAGTATTTTAAGAATTGATTAAGACTCTCGCTTATCTTCTTTAAGCAAGGAATGCAATACCGATTGTAAAAATGACAATAGCAAACTAAATAACAACGCCCACCAAAAGGATTCTACCGTAAAACCACCTAAGAACTTTGCCGCCATTAAAATGATAAAGGCATTTATTACAAATAAGAACAAACCCAAAGTAATTAAGGTTGCTGGTAGGGTTAAAAAAATCAACAAAGGCCTTACAATACTATTAAGCATTCCAATAACTAATGCTACCCATATAGCGTATGCGTAACTAGTGACAGCTACTCCAGGTAATATATTAGCTACTAATAAAACTGCTAGTGCAGTTAGTAATAGTTTTAAAATCCACTTCATGTCTTGTTTTTTTATAAAGATCTAAAATTATGTGATTTATTCATTTGTTAATTTAAAAAACTGAAACTTATCTCTTTCTTTTTCAAAAATAAAAACATTGATATTTTCTGATTGATTTGGACTTCCCCAATGCTTATATATTGTTACTTTAAAAAAGGTAGGTTCCGGTTTTTTATTTCCCAAATAAGTTATATTTATTAGCCACTCTGCTGCACCTAAATCATCAATAAAAAACTCTTTACTTGAATAGCCTATTTTTTTTTCGTTTTCTATTAACTCCTTATTTGAAATTAAATTATGCTCAAATACGTAAGATTGCTTACTTGGGTTTACAAACTCAAGATTAAATTCTGCTTCGGAGGTATTCCATTCAAAAACCAAACGAATATCTTTTCTAAATTCGCTAATAGTGTTATTTGGCACAAATGATTCTTTAATTCCTGCTTGATTTTTTCGATTATAATAAAGCCATTCCATTTCATTAAAAAGCAATTCATTTATTTTTTGTTCACTTTCCGATTTTTGCTGAAGCATATAACTCATATACATTCTCCAAGCTCTTTTAAATTTATTGTTTTTTATATAAACATTAGCTAAGTCACGATAGGATTGCGCATAATTAGGTCGTAATGTGAAAACCTTTTTATATACTTTTTCAGCTTCCAGTTTCGCATTTAAATCATCTATTTGATAAGCAATTGCCTTTACAATTTCTGGATTTTTTTGATACTTAATTAGCAACTCATTTAAGATATTGATTGATATTTCTCGATCGTTGTAGTAACCATTAAATAGTCTAGCAATTTTTATTGATTCACTGTAGCTTTCTGTTTGGAATTTTATATTATTCTCATAATAATCTAATGCTTTTTGTTTATTATTAAACCCTTTCAAAACAGCAGTTTGATTACTATTCCACATTTTTTCTTCAGAAATAACAACAGCATCATTATTATAAATTATTTTATTGGTGTATTGTTCTGCTATGATCTTTTTTTGTTCAATATCATTAGTTAACGCACCATTTTTTGTAGTAATTACAATGACTCCTCCAGCGCCCATGCTTCCATAAAGATTTGTTGCTGCTAACGATTTGAGAATAAATATATTTTCAATAGAAGCAAAATTTATTGGA
The DNA here is from genome assembly GCA_913061205.1 of uncultured Flavobacteriaceae bacterium. Taxonomy (GTDB): domain Bacteria; phylum Bacteroidota; class Bacteroidia; order Flavobacteriales; family Flavobacteriaceae; genus Marifrigoribacter. Next base: position 2,141 of record CAJXVL010000259.1, read on the forward strand.
GGTTCCTCAGTAAAAATAACACCATCAACATCCCATAAAACAGCAGCATCATAAAAAATAGAAGTCTTAGTTCTAATAGCAAGTTTACCAGTACTAGGGTCTAATCTAACACCGGCTACCCTTCCATCGAGTGCCTCGGTTAGTGAAGCGTAAATCAAATCTATTTTATTTCCTCCAACATAAACAACAGAATACCCTG
>CAJXVL010000260.1 GCA_913061205.1 uncultured Flavobacteriaceae bacterium
TTGAAAAATTCTCAACTTTTTCCTTGTGTTCGTCATAATCTCTATAAATCCAATGGTAAAGATCTCCAGCCAATACTCCCTTCTTTTTCCCATTTTTTAATCGATAGCTATCATGCGGATTGATGCCTTTCCATTCTCCGCTTCCTTTTTTAAATAATCTGAGTTTTTTATCTGGATACCAATCTGAATGTTTAATCCATTGGCCACAATAATTATTTAATCTACTTGAATAAAACCCATCATGATCCCAATGCGGTTTTATCTCTAAAATAGATTCTTTAAGTTCGTCAGATAATGCTTCATCACCATCTAATGATAAGATATAATTATGTGTAGCTTGTTGTATGGCAAAATTCTTTTGTTCAATATAACCTTCAAACTTATGTTGGATAAAACTTACGTTATAGTGTCGACAAATTTCTTCAGTTTTATCGGTAGAAAAAGAATCAACTACAATTATCTCATCACAAATATCAACTAAAGATGCTAAACATTTTTCAAGATGTTCTTCTTCATTATACGTAATTATTACTGCTGATAAAGGAAAAAATTTATGTTGAGCAAATAATTTATTGAAATTAGTAGGTGTTGTTTTTTTATTCTTATCCGCTAAATTATTATCGATAAACAATGATAATTTAGATTTGAAATACGAAGGTTTTAAATTTGGATACAAGGCTATTGAATTATCTTTTAATTGTTTTTTAGTTTTTTCTTCAATTAAATGAGGCTGATAATCCAATAAATGTACAGAGTCATGAAGCTTTCCATCTTCAAAAGTAGACCACATTTGTTTTTCTATCCAAGGTGAAAAAATAATAAAGGATGGTTTGTTTAGTGCTTTAGCCATATTAATTGCGCCACCATCATTACCAATAATCAAATCACATGAATCCATGATAATAATAAACTCTCTTAAGTCTCTCCCTAATAAATTAAAAAAGATATTTTTCTTAGTCTCCTCTGTACAATTCTCATATACTTTTTGTGCTAACTCTAACTGATTTGGAATGTAATTAAAAAGAATATTTGCATTAATTTTTTTTGAAACAATATCAACAACCTTAGACATATATGCTAAAGGATATGTTTTATTAGCACTACTACCAATAATCGATATCATCACTGTCTTTTTTGCTCGATCTAGATGATGTTGATTAAATATTTCCGATGCCTTTTGTCTTTCGTTATCTGTAACAATAAGACGGGGTACAACATCAAATTCAATTTCTAAATTTAAAGGGTCTAATAGAGAAAGTCTTCGTTCTATTACTAAACCAATACTAGATTTTGGCTCGTCGGAAACAGGTACATTATGAGTATATAAAAATGTTCTGCCAAATTTTTTATAAGAAATTTTAGTAGTTGCATTTGAAAAAAGAACCGTTAGCCAACTTTCTAATTTTGAATAGGCATCAATAATTAGGTCGTATTTTTCTTTCCGAACATCAAAAATTAATTTAAAGAACGCTATTTTGCTTTTACGGTGTTTCTTTTCGAATAATATAAAATTATTAATACTGTTATTGCCTTGTAAAACAGGAAGTGTGCTTTTATATACCATATAATCTATTTGGGCGTTGGGATACGCTTTTCTTAGATTATTGCATAACAATGTGCTTACCAACACATCACCAATCATTTTTTGCTGTATTACAAGTATTTTCATCAATTAAATAAGGATTTTTTACCGATTTGAAAGATAAAACATTTTTTATTTTTTAAACTAATTTAAACTGCAACATCATAGGTTCTAAGTGCATCATTTAAAGAAGTTTTTTTATTGGTGCTTTCTTTTCTTTTTCCAATAATTAAAGCACAAGGGACTTGAAAATCTCCAGCAGGAAACGTTTTAGTATAGCTGCCAGGTATAACTACTGATCGAGCTGGTATCATACCTTTAGTTTCAATTGGGTTTGACTGTGTAACATCTATAATTTTAGTCGATGCTGTTAAGACAACATTAGCTCCTAATACTGCTTCTTTTTCTACTTTAACTCCTTCAACCACAATACAACGAGAACCTATAAAGGCATTGTCCTCAATTATTACTGGTGCAGCTTGAAGTGGTTCTAAAACTCCTCCAATACCTACGCCACCACTTAAATGAACATTTTTACCAATCTGAGCACAACTCCCTACTGTTGCCCAAGTATCTACCATCGTCCCCTCATCAACATAAGCGCCAATGTTTACATAGCTTGGCATTAAAATAACTCCTTTAGAAATATAAGCTCCATATCTTGCTACTGCGTGAGGAACTACTCGAATTCCTTTTTCTTGATAACCTCTTTTTAAAGGAATTTTATCATGATATTCAAATATACCTGCTTCTA
>CAJXVL010000261.1 GCA_913061205.1 uncultured Flavobacteriaceae bacterium
AGATTCCTCTACGTCTCGTGGGCTCGGAGATGTGTATAAGAGACAGGTATTTAATATTAATGCTCAAGACAATATTCCTAGCATTGATTTAAAAACATTGGATGGAAAAACTTTAAACATTCAAGCAGTTACCGATAAGGACAATGTCGTTATTATATCTCTTTGGGCTACTTGGTGCGTTCCATGTATTAAAGAATTAGATGCAATTAGTGATGTATATGATGAATGGCAGGAAGAAACAGGTGTAGAATTAATTGCAATATCTGTAGATGACAGCCGTACTGTAAATAGAGTAAAAGCTTTAATTAATGGTAAAGGATGGGACTATCAGATTTTACTTGACACAAACAACGATTTAAAACGTGCTCTTGGAGCATCTACGGTACCGCTTACTATTGTTATTAAAGACAATAAAATTGTATCAAGACATTCTGGATACAGCCCTGGATCTGAAGATGAGCTCTACGAAAAAATTAAAGAGCTTTCCCTTTAAACTAAATAAAAACACCATAACCAATCAATTTTTTTTAATGAAAAAAATAATACTATGTGTCGCTATTTTATATAGTGGACTTACATTCTCACAAGATGGAGGCTATTTTTTTGGAGGATTTGAATCAAACTCTCAATGGCTTTTAGATGATGAAGGACTTAACTTTATAGCTCCTGAAGATCAATTTAGAGCAAACAATTATTTCAGATTGGACTATAATTTAGGTAAGTTCACTGCAGGTGTTCAATACGAAACCTATCTTCCAGCTGCTTTATTAGGCTATGCCCCAATTTATGATGGCAATAACGGAATAGGAACCTATTATCTGAATTTTAAACACAAAACATTAGATATTACTGCTGGTTATTTTTACGAACAATTTGGAAACGGTTTAATATTGCGCAGTTGGGAAGACCGCCAACTTGGAATTAACAATGCAATAAAAGGTATCCGTATTATTTGTTCACCATTAGATTATTTGAATATTACTGGCGTTTATGGTAAAACCCGAAATGGATTTGATGTTTCTGAAGGAGTTACTCAAGGTATTGATGCAAATTTATACATTAGTGAAGCTTTAAAAATGGAAAAAGTTGAACTGAGCATTGGTGCTAGTTATGTTAGCAGATACCAAAGTAGCGGAACTAATGATAGCATACCAAGTACTGTAAATGCTTATGGTGGTAGATTTAATTTTGTAGCTGGTGATTTTTATGGAGGTATTGAAGCTATTATAAAAGATCCAGATGTAATTGCAAATGAAGGACAAATATCATCAAATAAGCTATATGATGGTACTGCTATGCAAGTAGATTTAGGTTATGCAAAAAAAGGATTGGGTGTTAATGCAACTTTTAGAAGGTTAGAAAACTTTGCTTTTTATGCAGATCGTCTAGCGGAAGGAAATATTTACAACCAAGAACTAATTAGCTACACCCCTGCATTAACTAAACAACAAGATTATATGCTTACCAACATATATGTATACAATGCTCAACCACGATTAATTATTGAAAGTTATGACCAAAGAGCTGGTGAAGTTGGTGCTCAAATAGATTTATATTACAAGATAAAAAAAGGAACTGCTTTAGGGGGTAAATATGGAACAAAAATAGCAGCAAACTTTTCTTATTGGGCTGGATTAGATGCTGAATATAATATTGAAAATCGTTGGTATGAAGCTAAATTTATCGGTAAAGGCCCTAAACTATTTAGAGACTTTAGCCTTGAAGTAAAGAAGAAAATAAGCAAAAAATGGAGTGCGATAGCTACTTTTCAAAATGTTATTGTTGATAAAGGAATTGTTTATGGAGGACCACTTGAAGACGAAGGGGACATAGAAGCATCCATTGCTGTTCTAGAAGGTACTTATAAATTTGAAGGTAGTAAGTCTGTACGATTTGTACTCCAACATTTATGGGCGGAAAAAGATAGAAAAAATTGGGCTGCTGGAGTTTTAGAATATAATTTTAATTCCCGTTTTGCCTTATATGTTGCTGATAATTGGAATTATGGAGATACAGACATTCATTATTACAGTGTAGGAGGAAGCTACTCTAAAGGTAGAACTAGACTTGGAGTTAATTACGGCAGACAAAGAGGAGGCTTAATTTGTATTGGAGGAGTATGTAGATTTGTTCCTGAAAATACAGGTGTTACTGCCAACCTAACAGTTTCTTTCTAGGCTTTAGACCTGTCTCTTATACACATCTCCGAGCCCACGAGACGTAGAGGAATCTCG
>CAJXVL010000262.1 GCA_913061205.1 uncultured Flavobacteriaceae bacterium
TGTTTTTGAAGATCATTACAAATTTTTTGAATTGCTCTAAAATGATTGAAAACTTCTAAATCTTTTAAATGCAACTTCTAAAAAAAACTTGCTACAAGATTTACTATTATTTTTTAAACCTTAAGTTTTCGTTATATTTGTAAATACATAACGATTAATAAATGATATCAGTAGAAGAAGCTTTTGAACTTTTAGAAAACAATGTTATTCCGACCCAAATTTCAATCCTCTGTAAAACGACTAATGCCTTAGGATTAGTTTTGGCAGAAGATGTGAGTTCACCCATTAATATGCCTCCTTTTAGACAGTCAGCTATGGATGGTTATGCGTTGAATATTCATCATGGTTCTTCCTATAAGATTATTGATGAAGTAAAAGCAGGTGATGGTCATCATCCTATTCTAAAAGTAGGTGATGCGGTTAGAATTTTCACAGGATCTGCGGTTCCTAATACAGCAAATACCGTAGTCATACAAGAAAAAGTAACTGCAGATAAAAATCAGTTACAATTAAATAATCCTGTAAAACTTAAGGAAAATATACGTTCTAAAGGAGAGCAAATAAAAGAAGGAGATATCGCCTTAAAAAAAGGAACAAAGTTAACTCCTGCTGCTATTGGATTTTTACTGACTTTAGGAATAATAGAGGTCACCGTTTTTAAAAAACCAAAAATAGGACTTGTTATTACCGGAAATGAATTGATCAAAGCGGGACAACCTTTAAGTTATGGAAAAATTTATGAAAGTAACTCTGGAATGTTATATACTGGATTATTGGGTTTAGGATATACAGATGTAACTCAATATAAAGTTAAGGATGACTACAATAGTACCGTAATGATTTTAGATAAGGTTATTTCGGAAAATGATATGATTCTTATAACGGGAGGGATTTCTGTTGGAGATTACGATTTTGTAGGAAAAGCCTTGTTAGAATTAGGAACTGAACAAGTATTTTATAGAGTAAAACAGAAGCCTGGAAAACCCCTGTTCTTTGGAAAAATAAAAAACAAACCTATTTTTGCACTTCCAGGAAACCCTGCCTCAGCACTCAGTAACTTTTATGTATATGTGCATCCAGCTTTAGAAAAGTTATCAGGAAATTTAAACTTCTCTATCAATAAAGGAAAAGCATTTTTAAGTGATGAATACTTAAAAAAAGGAGACCGTGCTCAATTTTTAAAAGCTTATCATAAAAATGGAGAAGTAAGTATTTTAGAAGGACAAAGTTCTGCGATGTTACACACCTTTGCAATAGCAAATGCAATTGTTTACATACCGGGGGAAGTTAGTAAATATTCAAAAGGAGATTTGATAACGGTACTCCATTTACCAGTTTAATTAGGAATATGAATTATAAAATTAAAAGTAGAATCTGGATTGAAGAAGGAGATAATGTTCTATTAGGAGAAGGAAGAGTTCGATTATTAAAGGCAATAGATAAAACTGGATCGCTTTCAAAAGCAGCTAAAAGCTTACAAATTTCTTATAAGAAAGCGTGGACTTTAATCGACGCTGTAAATAAATCGAGTAGACAACCCGTTACGGTAACAAGTATTGGCGGGAAAGGTGGTGGTGGTGCTGTATTAACAGAATATGGGAAGAAATTAATTATAGCTTTTGATGAAATTAATAAGAATTGTTGGAATTATTTAGATGCTCAAATTGAAAAAATAAATAACCTTTAAAAGCTTAACTTATTGATTTTAGATATTGAACATATTTGGATTTTTATGCTCGTGTTACCTTTAATATCATTTTTATATGCAAGTATAGGACATGGAGGAGCTAGTGGATATTTGGCTTTAATGAGTCTGTTTTCTTTTCCACCATTAATAATGAAGCCTACCGCATTATTGCTTAATATTTTTGTGTCAGGAATTTCATTTTACTATTATTATAGGGGAGGGTATTTTAATAAAAAAATGTTTTTATATTTTGGTGTAGCCTCCATACCAATGTCTTTTTGGGGAGGCGCTTTAGACATAGATGCTACGCTATATAAAAACATATTAGGGATCTTATTAATCTTTGCAGTTTTAAAAATGTTAAATGTATTTGGAAAAGAAAGTATACAGATTAGAGATCTAAAAATTTGGCAAGGTATTATTATAGGAAGTACTATTGGTTTCTTTTCTGGACTAATAGGGATTGGCGGAGGAATTATCTTAAGTCCTGTCATCTTATTGTTCCATTGGGGGAAAATGAAAGAAGCTGCAGCAGTATCTGCTTT
>CAJXVL010000263.1 GCA_913061205.1 uncultured Flavobacteriaceae bacterium
GTGCAATGAAGCTGATAATAACCTTCAAGAGAATCAGTAGCGTTTATAAGAATAATATCTAATAAACCCCCACCACGTTTTTTCATGTTTTTTTCAATTTCCGAAATACTTTCTATTAAAATAGATTTAGTTTCAGAAAAAAAAGTTTGAATTGCCACATCATCACCATAAAAGTTAATATGAATTTGACCGTTTTTTGTAGTTGAAATTACTTCTGTTTTAAAGCCTCCTCTTTCTAACCAAAATTTCGCAGTATTACTCGCAGCAGCAACAACAGAACTTTCTTCAATTACCATTGGTATCACAAATAGTTCTTTATTAATTAAAAAGTTAGGAGCAATTGCAAATGGTAAATAATAATTACTCACCGTATTTTCTATAAAACCATCGTGTAGTTTTTGTAGTTTTTCATCATTATTCCAATATTGTTTTAAAACATTTTTTGAATTATTGTCATTGTTGAGGTAGGTAGAAACTAGCCAATCAATTTTCTCATCTTTTGTTTTTTTTGAAAATCCCAATATAGGTTGCAACATAATTTTAAATTTATAAAAAACAAATATAGTATTTAAAACGACCTCTTTTTAGCTTTTTTGTTCATCAATAGCATCTATTTAATAGAAAAAAACAAGGTAAATTCGTTAAATTTTAGTAAACTTGGCAAATCAAAAATAATAAGATAAATATATGTCAACAACTACACTTCAACCACATCAAAAAGAATTATTTGGACATCCAATAGGGTTATTTGTTCTCTTTTTTACAGAAATGTGGGAACGTTTTTCTTATTATGGGATGAGAGCCATTCTTGTTTTGTATTTAATTTCTCAGACAGATGTTGTTAATGCAGGATTAGGATGGACAAATAGAGAAGCTTTAGCATTATACGGTTGGTATACCATGATGGTTTATGTAATGTCTATTCCTGGTGGTATAATTGCGGATAAGTTATTAGGACAAAAAAAATCAGTACTTGTAGGAGGAATATTATTGCTTTTTGGACATAGCATTCTAGCAATTGAAGCAATGTGGGCATTTTATACAGGACTAGTTTTAATTGTTTGTGGGGTAGGAATGCTAAAACCCAATATTTCAACTATGGTAGGTGGCCTCTATAAAAAAGGAGACATTAGAAGGGATAAAGGATTTACTATTTTTTATATAGGTATTAATGTAGGAGCATTTTTGTCTAGTTTAATCGTAGGATACGTAGGAGAAGTATACGGTTGGCATTATGGTTTTGGACTTGCTGGAATAGGTATGTTTCTAGGAATTTTACAATATGTTCTTGGACAGAAATATTTAAAAGAAGTAGGAAACTTTTTAGGAGATTCTCAAAATGAACAAGAAAAAGCACTCTTAAAAAAACCATTAACAAAAATTGAAAAAGATAGAGTTCTAGTTTTAATGATTTCATTTTTATTAGTAATTGTATTCTGGGGAGCCTTTGAACAAGCTGGGGGCTTAATGAATATTTTCACCATGGAAAAGACCGATAGAATATTAATGGGTTGGCAAATTCCTGCATCTTGGTTTCAATCATTAAATGCAATGTTTATTATATTTCTTGGGACTACAGTAGCAACATATTGGGCAAATAGAAAATTAAAAGGAAAAGTATCTACTTCATTATATAAAATGATAATTGGATTAATAATTATGGGAACTGGGTTCTTTTTTATGACTGGAGCAACAGCTCAGCTTGAATCTACAGGAACTTCAGCAATGTATTGGTTAGTGTTGGCTTACCTGTTTCATACTATTGGTGAATTATGCTTGTCTCCAGTGGCATTGTCATTTATTACAAAATTAGCTCCAGTAAAATATGCGTCTATCATGATGGGTGTTTATTTTGCAATGACAGGGTTTGGAAGTAAGCTTGCTGGATTATTAGGAGAATGGTCTGAAAGTCTTGGTGCATTTGCAATATTTACTGGGATTGCAGTCTTTTGTGTAATATTCGGAGTATTAATGTTAATGATAAGAAAAAAATTAGAAATTCTTACGCATGGAGTTGAAGACGAAGAAATTGAAATGCATTACGATGAGACGGTATGATTCGAATTAGCAGATAAATAATAATAAATTTAGTCTGACTTTTGTGAGGCTTTTATAACTAATGTAAATTTTAAAATTAAATTAAATGGATTTAGCGAAGTTTAAATTTGAAGGTTCAGAAATGAATCA
>CAJXVL010000264.1 GCA_913061205.1 uncultured Flavobacteriaceae bacterium
CTGTTGCTAATCCAGCACCAGTTTGAGTGGTGTCTAGTTCTGCTTGAAGGTTCGTGTTATTAGCACTGATTGCATCTGCATTTACTTTTGCCTGTGCGTCTAATTTATCATCAGCGTCATTTAATGCGGTAGCTCCTGCTATATAGTTTGCAGTCGTATTTGCACTATAGGTTCCATCTGTTGCTAATCCAGCACCAGTTTGAGTGGTGTCTAGTTCTGCTTGAAGGTTCGTATTGTCTAGAACGCTTAAATCTACGGTCTGAACACTACCACCATCGGTGATTTCTAAGTCTGTTCCGTTAAATGTAAATCCCGTATTATACTCATTGCTAGGATCGTTATCTGCATCATCCACCAAATCATTTATCACATTTTTTGAAAGTAATGCGTAAGGAACACTCAAGATCTGACTTGTGCCAGCGATCGTATAATTTTGTCCTCCTGTTGGATCTGTTTCCGTTTTAATAAAATAGTCGTGATTTGCCCAATCAATAGTTGTAATGTCACCAGAAACAACAGTTCCAGCACCTACCTGTAAACTAAGAAGCCCATTGGAATTGGTGCTTGGGTTTTGAGTTTCAACATAGACCGGAGTTCCTGTTGCTGTATCTTCTAAAATACTGATTTTCATACCTACTGCTTGATCTGTAAGTAATTCGGAGTCCGCATCTCTAACAACAGCCTGATAGCTCATTAGCTCGGGTGTTTGACAATACATTGTTAGGGTAGTAAAAAGGATGACCCCTAGTGTAATTATTTTTTTCATATTGATAGGATATTTATTCTTTAATTATTTTAAAAACTTTTAGTTGGGTGTTTTGGTCTAAAACATATAATAAATAGGTCGCCGATGCCAATCGCTCCATCGGAATGATTGTCTCTTTGTTTGTTATTTTATGGCTAGAAATAATTCTTCTATTCATATCAAACAATCGATACGAAAGGTCTTCGGCAACAACATTGGTAATTATTAAGTTGATGTAATTGGTGGTTGGATTTGGAAAAACAACAGCTTTTAGCTCAATGCTTGAAAAATCGTCATTACCTAGAACTGTAATTGTAAATGCTTGTTGCACTCCCTGACTAGCAGTACCTCCACTACCACTCGCCTGTATATAATCTACCTGTCCTATGGTATAACTTAAAGATCCTCCAGCTCCAACAGCTTCGCCGCCAGAAGCAGTTAATGCTGCTTGTGCAAATGTGAATTCTACCGTAATTAGCAGGCAAAATACAATTGCTTTTAAAAAAAGATGTTGGTGTATTGTTTTATTTTTTGACCTCATTAGTATGTGTTTATTTACACTTTAAAAACAAAACTAATTATTATTAAAATATTATCAATAGATTACTTGATATATTATTTTAATTTATCTGAAAATATAGCTTTAATGTTTTCAATTTTTGGAGTGATTGTATAATCACAATAACCTTGTTCAGAATTTTGATTGTAATAGTTCTGATGATTTTCTTCAGCATTATAAAATATATCAAAAAGTGTAATTTCGGTCACTATAGGAGCATCGTAAAAGTTACTTTTATTTAATTTTAATATAAAGTCTTCTGCTTGTTTTTTTTGAAGTTTGAAAATTATATTATCTATCAGATAATCATTTGTCAAAATAGAATTTGAATAAACTGAATTTTTAGTCTCATAGGCTATATCGTCATAATATATTTTTAGAGCATTTCTTCTAGCTACTTCTTTCTGCATCGCATTAGTAAAATCTTGCCCTATCTCAGCGTAGTTTATTGGCTTAAATGGCTCTTTAACTGTTATTTTTATACTCAATCTCAAGAGAGGGTGTAATAATATCCTTTAGCTTCTCAGCAGATGTAAATTATAAATGGTCATTATCTAAAAACTTCCCACTGATAAATAAATCTAACTCAGTAATAACCCTACCATCTTTAACCGCTTGCTTATTAGTTATTTACGTAAATTAAGAATATCGATGGATGACTTAGCCTGTGTAGAGGTTTCAAGCTCTGAAGTGAAAATATCTTTTTGTTTTAATAGGATAAATAAAAATTAGAAAAAATGGAAATATAAAATAGGGTTTAGAAATAGCTGAACTGAAGGAAAGTGATATGCCTTTAATACCATTATGTAAATGACTAACCACTAAAGCGAAGGCATAAAAACCACCCTAAATTAAAGAGTGGCTTGTAATCTGTTAAATTG
>CAJXVL010000265.1 GCA_913061205.1 uncultured Flavobacteriaceae bacterium
TCTACACGTAAGGAGTCGTCGGCAGCGTCAGATGTGTATAAGAGACAGATGCTGGAGGTACACTAAATGGAGGTACTTGGAAAGATGGAACTATTTATTATGAAATTGTACCTAACAATGCTTTGGAAACAGTGCTTTGGTTAGAAAGTGATCGAATGGGTTTTTTAATAAATACCGTAACAGAATCTGCTTTTTATAACCAACAAGAGGTAGTGCAAAATGAAAAAAGACAACGAGTAGATAATAATCCTTACGGACATACCAGTTGGGTAATCGACAAAAACTTATATCCAGAAGGACATCCATACAACTGGCAGGTTATCGGTGAATTAGTCGATTTACAAAATGCAACTGTTGATGATGTAAAAGAATTTTACAATAGCTATTATGGGCCAAATAATGCAACTCTAGTATTGGCGGGAGATTTTGAAACAGAAGATGCTAAAGCGCTTATAAAAAAGTATTTTGGAGAAATTAAGCCTAAGACAGAAGTAGCTAAATTAGAACCACAACCTGTAACACTTTCTAAAACAAAAAGATTGTTCCATGAAGATAATTTTGCGACAGCACCGCAATTAAATATGGTCTGGCCTACACCCCAACAATATACAGAAGATGCTTACGCTTTAGATTTTTTAGCAGAGCTAATTTCTAGTGGAAAAAAAGCGCCATTGTATCGAGTTTTAGTAAAAGATAAAAGTTTAACGTCCAGAACGACAGCATATAATAATTCTCAAGAGTTAGCTGGTGAGTTTTATATCACAATTACAGCTAATAATGGAGTTAACTTAAATGAGGTGGAAGCTGGAATATTTGAAGCTTTTAAAATGCTTGAAATGGAAGGAGTCTCTGACAGCGATGTTGAACGGATTAAAGCTGGATTAGAAACAGGTTTTTACAATGGTATTGGAAGTGTTTTAGGAAAATCTTTTCAGTTAGCTCAATACAATGTTTTTGCTGGTGATCCTGGATTTATTACTACAGATATTGAAAATATTAAAAAGGTAACAAAGGAGGACGTAATGCGTGTTTATAACAAATACATAAAAGATAAACCTTTTATAATGACCAGTTTTGTGCCTAAAGGGCAATTAATATTAATAACAGAAAATTCTACTAAAGCTCCAGTAGTCGAAGAAAAAATTTCTGAAAATATACCTAAAATTGTTAAAAACACCAATCAAGAAATTTTAAAAACTCCTTCAAATTTTGATCGTTCTGTGGAACCCCCACAAGGGACATCTCCTAAGTTGAACATTCCATCTACTTGGACAACTACACTAGAAAATGGAATGAAAGTTTATGGTATTGAACAAAATGAAATTCCGACAGTTAATTTTAGTCTAGTGATGGAAGGTGGCCATCTATTAGATGATATAAATAAAAATGGTGTCGCAAATTTAATGACAGATATTATGATGGAAGGTACTGCTAATAAAACACCTCAAGAATTAGAAGAAGAGATTGAAGTGTTAGGTGCAAGAATAAATATGTATACCACCAGAGAATCGATAGTGATTAGTGCTAATTGCTTAGCGCGTAATTTTGATGAAACTTTGGCTTTGGTGGAAGAAATATTATTAGAACCAAGATGGGACGAAGAGGAATTTGCACGGATAAAAATAAAAACCATCAATGAAATCAAGCGATCTGACGCAAATCCTAATGTAGTTGCAGGGAGGGTATATAATAAAATATTATATGGAAAAAATCATATTTTCAGTTATCCAACTAGCGGAACTGTAGCTTCTGTAGAGGCACTTACGATTGAAGATTTAAAGGCTTTTTATTATAAAAATTTTTCTCCTTCGATTAGTAATTTTCATATAGTGGGAGCAATTACTGAAGCGGATAGTAAAAATAACTTGACTTCATTCGGTGAAAAATGGAAAGCTAAAGAAGTGATAATTCCTTCTTATTTAATAGAAAACAATAGAGATAAAGCTTCTTTATATTTTGTTGATATTCCGGGTGCAAAACAATCGGTAATTAATATTGGATATATTTCTATGGCTAGAACGGATAAGGATTTTTATCCAGCTGAGGTAATGAATTATAAATTAGGAGGTTCTTTTTCAGGAAATGTAAATTTAATTCTTCGTGAAGAAAAAGGATATACTTATGGCTGTCTCTTATACACATCTCCGAGCCCACGAGACGTAGAGGAA
>CAJXVL010000266.1 GCA_913061205.1 uncultured Flavobacteriaceae bacterium
TCTGCAGTATAAGCAGCTGTTAATTTTAAAGAGTCATTGTATAAATAGTTATTCGAATTTTTCAAGCCTTTTAATTGCAATGCTCTTGCAGATTGAAAATAAGGGTATTCTTCAATAAGATCAGATAATTCATCTTGATGCTCTTGGCTTATTTTTTGCGGATTTGCTAGAAGATATATATAGGTTTTTGTGTCCATAGGTCCCTTAAAAAGAGTCTTAATTATTAGCTACCAATTTGCTAATGAGGTATTGAATATATCTTGTGTTATTCTTTCAAAAATGACATTAATTGCTTCGTCTTTTTGTGATCCTACCAATTGTGAACTTCCTGGATAATCATAATAAAATCTAAATCGCTGATCAAAATCTTTTAATTCCTCTTTTGTATTGTAAAAACGAACATTAATGATAATTGTCAATCTATTTTGTGCTGCAGTAATTTCTGATGTAGCAGTAATAGGTGCAATATAATATTCTATAATTTCACCTTCAAAAATTAAATCTCCACTACTATTTACCAAATCTAAATTGGTTTGGTTTAGTAAAAGATCCTGTAATTTTAAAGTAAAATCTCTTCCGATTCCTGGTTCTACAATGGGGGCATCATTTTTAAAATAATTTACTTGAAACGTTTTGGTGGTCGAATAATCTATATCGGCGCCTGTAAAAGAATAAGTACCACAACTATTAAAAGTGATGGAGACTAAAATTAAAGCAATAATTATTTTTATTTTTTTCATCGGTTAAAATAAATACGAGACTAATTTACAAATTATATTGTTTAATTTTTCGATAAAGTGTTCTTTCTGAAATCCCTAATTCTTCTGCTGCATCTTTCCTTTTTCCGTGGTATTTTTCAAGTGATTTTTTTATCAGTTCTAATTCCTTTTCTTGAATGGATAAATTTTCCTCCTCCTCAATATCTTCTGCATAAGCGTAGTTATTTGAAGAATCCGAATTTTGACTGTAATTTTCTGATTGGTTTTCAGAAATACCAAGAACCTTAATGTTTTCTATGGGCGTTTCAAAGTCTTGATCTACTAAATCTGCTAAGCTATCTTCCGGGTTTTTAGTGTCGCTGTGCATTTTGTTAATAATGTTAGAGTGCTCTTCTTGTACTTTAGTGTTATTCCCAGTTTTCATCAACTCTAAAGTTAGTTTTTTTACATCATTTAAATCACGTTGCATATCGAAAAGTACTTTGTAAAGTAATTCTCTTTCATTACTAAAGTCACTTTCCTTTTTTTTAGTTTCAATAACAGCGGGAAGATTGCTTCCAACATCTTTTAAGTAATTTCGCAAGGTTTTATAGCTGATTGTTCTATCTTTTTCTAGAACTGATATTTGTTCAGCAACATTTCTTAACTGACGAATGTTTCCTCCCCAATGGTATTTTAATAGTAAATCTGTTGCTTGCTGGTCTAATCTAATCGTTGGCATCTTATATTTTTGAGCAAAATCTGACGCAAATTTTCTGAAAATTAAATGAATGTCTTCTGCTCTTTCTCGCAATGGTGGTAAGTTAATTTCAATAGTGCTTAAACGGTAATAAAGATCTTCTCTAAATTTACCTTTGCTAATGTTTTCTGCCATATTAATATTTGTAGCAGCAACAATGCGAACATCTGTTTTTTGATTTTTTGAAGAACCAACCTTTAAAAATTCTCCAGTTTCTAAAACACGCAACAAACGAACTTGAGTTGGAAGAGGAAGTTCTCCAACTTCATCTAAGAAGATAGTTCCTCCATCTGCAACTTCAAAATAACCATTTCTAGTTGAAGTTGCTCCAGTAAATGCACCTTTTTCATGGCCAAACAATTCACTATCAATAGTCCCTTCAGGGATAGCGCCACAGTTAACAGCAATGTATTTGCCATGTTTGCGATGTGATAAAGAATGTATGATTTTAGGAATACTTTCTTTACCAACTCCACTTTCTCCAGTTACTAAAACAGAAATATCTGTTGGAGCCACGCGAATTGCTTTTTCGATTACTCTATTTAAGTTTGGATCATTTCCAATTATTCCGAAACGTTGTTTTGTTGCTTGTACTGATTCCATAATTCTTCCCCGCGAAGGCGGGGATCTTATTTTTGTTAATCTCTATTTATTTTTGGTTATCCATTAATTAT
>CAJXVL010000267.1 GCA_913061205.1 uncultured Flavobacteriaceae bacterium
GAGATTCCTCTACGTCTCGTGGGCTCGGAGATGTGTATAAGAGACAGATTTTAAAGTATTTGTATTGTGAATGTGTTTGTGGTTCTTAGATTTTTTCGATTATTTTTTTTTAATTAAAATTCACTTACAAAATGTAATTTTACTTTTGGATATTTAGATTGTGTCATTTGTAATGTGAAAGCAGAATCTGCAAAGAAAACCAATTGACCTCTTTTATCTATTGCCAGAAAGCGTGATTTTACTCTTTTAAATTCTTTTAATTGTTCAGAGTCTGAATGTTTAATGTCTACCCAACAAGCTTTAGAAACATTTAAATTTTCGTAAGAACATTTAGCAGAATATTCATGTTCTAATCGATATTGAATAACTTCAAATTGCAGTGCGCCTACCGTACCTATTACTTTTCTTCCATTTAATTCTAAAACGAATAACTGTGCAACTCCTTCATCCATTAATTGGTCAATTCCTTTTGCTAATTGTTTACTCTTTAAAGGATCTACATTGTTTATGTATTTAAAGTGTTCTGGCGAAAAACTTGGAATTCCTTTGTATTTCATAAGTTCACCTTGAGTTAAGGTATCACCAATTTTAAAGTTCCCAGTATCATGCAAGCCAACAATATCACCAGGATATGACACGTCAACAATTTCTTTACGTTCAGCAAAAAAAGCATTGGGGCTAGAAAATTTCATTTTTTTATTATTTCTTACATGCAAGTAAGGTGTATTTCTAATAAAAGTCCCTGAAACAATTTTTACAAATGCCAATCGATCTCGATGTTTTGGATCCATATTAGCATGGATCTTAAATACAAATCCACTAAAACCTGTTTCTTCAGGTTTTACAATTCGAGTATCACTTTCTTTAGGTCTTGGCGTAGGAGCAATTTCAACAAAGCAATCTAAAAGTTCTCTAACTCCAAAATTATTTAATGCAGATCCAAAAAATACAGGTTGTAAATCTCCATTTAAATAATCTTCTTGTGAAAAAGGTGGATACACTTCAGTAGCTAATTCAACATCTTCCTTTAGTGAATTTGAAGTATCATTACCAATTAATTCATTTAATAGAATGTCATTAATATTATCAATACTGATAGTTTCTTCAATATTTTTTCTACTATCACCACTAAATAAATTAACATTACTTTCCCAAATATTATAAATACCTTTAAAATCGTAACCCATGCCTATTGGGAAACTCATGGGTGTTACTATTAGATTTAATTTTTGTTCAATCTCATCCAATAATTCAAAAGCATCTTTACCTTCTCTATCTAGTTTATTAATAAAAACGATTATTGGAATATTTCGCATTCTACAAACTTCTACTAGCTTAATAGTTTGTTCCTCAACGCCTTTTGCTACATCTATAACTACAATAACACTATCTACTGCTGTCAATGTTCTAAAAGTGTCTTCAGCAAAGTCTTTGTGACCTGGAGTATCAAGTATATTGATTTTTATTCCTTTATATTCAAAAGCTAAAACAGAAGTTGCAACAGAGATCCCTCTTTGTCGTTCAATTTCCATAAAATCACTAGTGGCCCCTTTCTTAACTTTATTCGATTTCACGGCACCTGCTTCCTGAATAGCACCTCCAAATAATAGAAGCTTTTCAGTTAATGTAGTTTTTCCAGCATCTGGATGTGATATAATACCGAAGGTTCTTCTTCTTTTTATTTCAGTAGGTAGCGACATTTTTTTCTTTTTTAATAGTTAACAAATATACAAGTTGTTTTACTGTTTGTAAATAGCTATGTGTCTAATTATATTTTTGTTTTTATATTAAAATTTTAATGCATTTACACAATATAATTAATCGATTACTCTTAGAATAAAAACACTTAATAAAAATAACAAATTGTCTTTTGTCGAATAAATATACTTATAAACCTAAGAATGTTTTATTCTGCAATTATTAATGTTAAAGCTATACCAATTGTGATATGATTTAGATTATTTCTTGAAATAAAATATACTTTTATATTAAAAGTAATTAATTGAAAATGAGTAGAAAACAATTTTTTTTTATGGCTCTATTATTTTAAATTAAAATGCCATAGGCTCCAACGATACAGTATCTAATTATATTAATGAGACAATTAATCTGTTG
>CAJXVL010000268.1 GCA_913061205.1 uncultured Flavobacteriaceae bacterium
CTACACGTAAGGAGTCGTCGGCAGCGTCAGATGTGTATAAGAGACAGCTTTATATACTGAACATAAAAGAAAAACGCTATTTATAGAAGAATTAAGTGCTTCAATATCGGTTGTAGATGTATTCAAAGAAGAGTTCGAAATCAAATCGATTTCAGCTAAAAAAGGACATATTACTATTTTTGTAGATCAGGACCATTTTAGTAATATTTATGTTTTTAAAACCAAACCTAAAAATAATAAAAACCCAACTATTCTTAATATTATTGATAACGATGTTGCTATTTTAATGGAGGACATTGAATTTAGTTTTATTGAAAAAATAAAAAATAAAAAAATAACAGCCCACTTAAATAAAGTAGATTTTAATATAGATTTAAAAAAATTGATAATCCCAAAACTGAACTTAGATGTTTTTATGAAAGAAATGGGATTGAATTTAAAAAATGGAACTTTCTTTAATAATAGTAGGTGTGTAGGTAGTTTTAAGCCAATTATTAACACTTCAGAAAATATCCTTTTAATACCCAAATTTCAGTTAAAAATAGGGGAACAAAATTTTGACATCTCTGCATTTATTAATCTTAAAAATAAAAACTTTAAATTCTTATTTTCATTAGAAAAAGCCAATTACAGTAAAAGCTTACATTTATTGCCGGAAAATATTAAAAATAAATTAGAAGGAATCACCATTAAAAAACCTTTTAAGGTAAGTGCTAATATTTCAGGAAAGTTTGTATATAAAAATAATACCCTGGTAAAATTGAAATACGAAACTATAAATAATGAGATTTTCTATAAAAAAGATAGTTTATATTTCAAAAATATATCTTTTGTCGGAAGCACTAAAAATCGAGTATTTAAAGACAGTTCTAAAGTTGAAAACAGAAAAAATCTCACAAATACTTTTGAGTACCTTAATGGTGTATATAATAATATACCATTTAAAATAAAGAATCTCACCTTGGCAAGTGAGTATTCAAAACCCAAGAATTTAACTACAGATTATGAAGCTGAAGGTGAAATTAATTATTTGAACACTATCATTAATAGCAAAGATTATAATTTTTCAAATGGTCGTTTTAAAATAGCTGGAAATTATAATGGTACTATTAATTCTATGTCAGATGTTATAAACTCATCTGAGGTTAGTATTAAAAGTGAAAAGTTGATTATAAAAAGTAAGCACAGTAAAAGTCGCTATAATATTCCCATTTTAGAATTATATATCAATCATAACAATGCTGAAATAAAAGAGTTTGTTGTTGATTTAGATTCAAAAGAAAATATTATTATTAAAGGAGGCATTAAAAACTTTGGCTCATTATTATCTAACGATACGACTAATCAACCTAGCTATTCTCAAATAGATATTTCTTCCAAATATTTAAACTATGAATCCTTAATAAAAACTTTTGGAGCTCATGAAAAACAATCTAAAAGTAAAAATATAACTCAGATTAAACAATCTATAAACATTCTAGCAAGTAAATTCAACCCAAATATTTCCTTCAATTTACAGCAATTAGATTTTTTTGATATTTCTTTTAATACTATTGATATTGATGCCAAATATCAAGATCAGGAAATTTATATAAAAGAAATAAGTGGAAATTACAAAGAGAGCAATGCAACCGCAATTATAAAAATTGATTTAAATCCCAGGAAAAACAAGAATGACTTAGAAACTTTACAAATGGATTTAAATCTAAATGCAAATGGAGCAATAGAAAATTGGGCAGAATTATTAAATTATGACAAGTTTTTTTTTAAGGATGCTTCTTATGAATTAAATATTCGATTTAAAAATGAAGCTAGTAACCTGAAAGAATTGGTTAATAATGCTAAAATTGATCTAAATGTAAGCAAGGGAAGTCTGCTTTATAAACCTGAAAATCTAAATTTACCTTTTAATAATATATCTATAAGTATAAAAGACAAACATGCAATTTTAAATGATTTTGAACTGGGCTTAGCAGACCATCAAGCGATTCATTTAAAAGGTGAAATTGATAATTTTATGGAAATTTTTGATGATTCTATTTCAACAAAAAATATAAGTTCTTCTATTAGTATCGCCTGTCTCTTATACACATCTGACGCTGCCGACGACTCC
>CAJXVL010000269.1 GCA_913061205.1 uncultured Flavobacteriaceae bacterium
GATTCCTCTACGTCTCGTGGGCTCGGAGATGTGTATAAGAGACAGAATTAATAATTAGCTAAAAAAGTATTAACACCTAAATTGATATCGCAAGTTAACTTTGAACGATAAGCAATGAATAGAAATAATTCATTGTGATAAATTTTATGTTCATGCACAATTGTTTTTAAAATTAAAAGAGAAAACACAATCATTGATGACGCATCAACAATGAAAAGTTTTATGTAAAATTGGAGTAATTATAATATTCGCAATCCGTTTTTTGTTTTAAAACTAGGCTGAAGCAGATCAACTTCTTCACCATTTACTGCTCCTAAAATTAAACATTCACTCATAAAATTTGCAATTTGTTTTTTAGGAAAATTAATAACTGCAACAACCTGTTTATTTAGCAAATCTTTCTTTTTATAAAGTACAGTTACTTGTGCTGAAGTTTTTTTAATACCAATTTCTTCACCAAAATCGATTGTTAATTTAAAAGAAGGCTTTCTTGCTTCTGGAAAATCAACTACATCGATAACAGTTCCTACTCTCATTTCTACTTTTTCAAAATCTGACCAATTTAAATTATTCATTATATAATTGTATTTTTATGTTTTAAATAAATGAATATAGCAATTAATTAAATGTCATTAACTCCATCAAAAATGTTGCCATTAGGCACTATAGCACCAGATTTTGAATTAATAAACCCAGTTTCTTCAAAACAAATAAAACTAAGCGATTCTAGGGGGAAAATAGCAACAGTCATTATGTTTATATGCAATCATTGTCCATTTGTAAAGTACCTAAACAATGAACTTGTTGTTATCGCTAACGAACACATAGATAAAGGTATTGGTTTTATCGCAATAAATAGTAATGATATCATAAACTATCCTGAAGACGCTCCCATAGAAATGATAAAAACTGCCAAGGAAAACAACTATCCTTTTCCTTATTTATTTGACGAATCTCAAAAAGTAGCAAAAGCTTATGATGCAGCTTGTACGCCTGATTTTTACGTATTCGACGATCAATTAAAGCTCGTTTATAGAGGTCAATTAGATAGTTCTAGACCAGGAAATAACATTCCAATTACAGGAAGAGATTTACGCCTAGCGATTGATTGCATATTAAAAAACATCCCACAACAAGTAGAGCAAAAACCAAGTGTAGGATGTAATATCAAATGGAAATAAAAAAACAGTCAACTTAATAAGTGACTGTTTTTTTATTATTTTTTCTAAATATTATTTTATAGTATTTAAAAAAATAATATTTATGATTTCAT
The DNA here is from genome assembly GCA_913061205.1 of uncultured Flavobacteriaceae bacterium. Classification (GTDB taxonomy): domain Bacteria; phylum Bacteroidota; class Bacteroidia; order Flavobacteriales; family Flavobacteriaceae; genus Marifrigoribacter. Next base: position 1,274 of record CAJXVL010000269.1, read on the forward strand.
TGGGATTGTTTTATGAGTTTGTTAGGAATGCAATCATATTAACTAATGTATCTTGTTTAACGTAAGGTTCATCGGTCAGCTGAATCTTATGTTTGTAATGTTTGTTTAGTTAAAAGAGTATAGCTTTAATTAGTCGTACTCTTTTTTTATGAAAACGTTTGTAAATATTTCTAAAGAAATAAGAAACCATCTAAAAAAAGATTATCATACTGACATCCAATATTATAATAAAGCATCTTATTTTATATCCATTAATTCAACATCAAAAACTAAAGTTGCATTAGGAGGAATTACTCCTCCAGCACCAGCTTCTCCATATGCCAAATGAGAAGGAATCACAAAACGAGCTTTATCTCCTTTATTCAACAATAAGATACCTTCATCCCAACCCGGAATAACGTTTCCCATTCCTATAGGAAATTCGATAGGTTTTCCTCTTTTATAGGAATCATCAAAAACTCCACCTTCAGTAAACATTCCTTTGTAATGTACCGATACATTCTGACCTTTTTGAGGCTTTATACCATCTCCTTTTTGAATAATTTTATAACGAAGACCGCTTTCTGTTTGATCAAATCCTTCAGATAAGGCGCCCAATAAATCATCTTGATTTTTTTTTGATGCAGCTTCGCGTTCAGCCTTTGCTCCAGTAAATTGACGAAATGCTTCTATAGAATTCCATTTCTCAGCTTCCTCGCCGACTCTGATAATTTTAACATCTATCATAGAATCTCCTTGCTCGATTGCATTTACTACATCCATTCCTTCTACTACATTTCCAAAAACAGAATGCTTATCATCTAACCAAGGTGTTTCCACATGAGTAATAAAAAACT
>CAJXVL010000270.1 GCA_913061205.1 uncultured Flavobacteriaceae bacterium
TCGGCAGCGTCAGATGTGTATAAGAGACAGTTATCACATGGCGTGCAATTGAAAATAAAACGTATGACAAAGCGGAAATAACTCAAGACATGTTAAACTTAGGCGATGAGTTAGATGAAGATATTCCAATTACAGATCAAAACATTCCACCACCACCACCACCACCACCGCCACCAGCTCCTGAAGTGATTGAGATAATTGAAGATGACGATGATATTGAAGAAACAATTATTGAATCTGCTGAGGTAAATCAGGAAGAGGAAATTATGGAAATCGAGGATATTGAAGAAGTAGAAGAAGAAATTGGAGATGTTCCTTTTGCAGTAATTGAAAATGTACCTATTTATCCTGGCTGTGAAAAGAAAAAGAATAATGCCGAGAAGAAAAAATGTATGTCTGAAAAAGTTCAAAAATTTGTTCAGAAAAAGTTTAATACAGACTTAGCAGGAGATCTAGGTCTAGAAGGAAGACAACGTATATCTGTTCAATTTAAAATTGATAAAAACGGTAACGTAGTAAATGTACGTGCACGTGCACCGCATCCCAAATTAGAACAAGAAGCGGTGAAAGTGGTTAAAGCATTGCCAAAAATGATTCCCGGAAAACAAAGAGGTAAAGCAGTAGGTGTGTTGTATTCGTTACCTATCCTATTTCAAGTAGAGAATTAAATTTTTAAAATATAGTATTCTTAATCCCGTTTCTATTTATAGCAACGGGATTTTTTTTACACTCATTTTATGATAATAGTTAAATTAATAATAATAAAATTATCATATATCAATTTGAAAGATGACTAAGCGAAATTATTATTAAGACATAATGATTAAAATTATATAGAGTTTTATATAATCGCTATCCTTGTTCTATTTTTTAAGATATCAATCCAGTAGAAGATTTAAACGCATTTGGGTTTATTATTTTATAGCGATATTAAGCCAATAATAAAAATTAAACCATTTTCATAAATTTACGAACCGGCTTTTTTTAGGTATTTGAACCGATTTGTTTATTTGTTAAAATGAAAAAAGGATTAGTTTTTACTTTCTTTCTGCTTGCTTTTTTTTTGCATTTCTTTAAATTTAGCCATAGTTTTTTCTTCCGGAGTTCTTGTGTCTAAAGCACCTGACTTTTTTGCAATTTCATTATAAATGGAAGTGATAAACAGTTCTCTAGTAATAGTGCCATCACCATACCCTTGTGCATCATAATTTTTGGTTATATTTTTATTGACTAATACTTCTTCTAACGTTTTACCATTTTCTCTTAATGACCTCAATTGCTTAGAAACTTTATCTAACATTTTTTTCATATTGATCAAATCAATTTGCCGTGCTATATCTCCTTGTCCTGGTACAATTTTAGTGTTTTCATTTGCAATACTAGAAAGTTTACCGAGTGTTCTTGAGATAACTTTAAAACTCTTTCCTTTTTCAGCATTAACTTCTGGATATTTTTTATAGCTATAAACAGGACCCGTAAATAATACATTTTTATTGGTTAAGTAAACAGCAGAATTACCCGAATTATTTAAAGGAATCACTTCTATTTTTTTTCCTTCAAAATTTAATCTTATTTGATCATTGAAAACTAGATCGGCTTTAAAGTTAGGTCTAGAAAAATCGTTTTTACTTGGCTTTCTTTTTGCTTTGTTATTTTGAGCTAAAAATATAGTTCCATCTTCTTCCAATTTAGTAGTTATTTTTGATTTTTTTATAGTATTTGATGTAGTTATTAAATATTTAATGGATGATTTTTTATCTAATCTATTAACTATTTTTAGACTTCGAATCATTTCTTCTTCGATTTGTGTATCTATTAAAACAACTCCCTTATTCGTTAAAATAACCCCCATATTTTCTTCAACACCCTTTAAAAAATAAACATCATTAGTAACTTCTACCAATTTGGTTTTACCAGAATAATTATTAGATGCATCTTCTAAATTACCAGCTGATGTATTATTATTGGCTGCTTTTTTTTTATTCTCTTCTTGTTTCTTATACCATTGTACTTTACCTTCTTGCGTATCTGTATTTATTTGAGCATTTGTAATTCTGTCTCTTATACACATCTCCGAGCCCACGAGACGTAGAGGAATCTC
>CAJXVL010000271.1 GCA_913061205.1 uncultured Flavobacteriaceae bacterium
ACGTAAGGAGTCGTCGGCAGCGTCAGATGTGTATAAGAGACAGAAATGGAAAGTTATTCAAGAAACAACTCATCAATTTTGGTTTTATTTTCAACCTTTTATGTAGTAAAAACAAAAAAATAGTTTTAGGGATAGCCCCATTTGACTCAAAACTTACTTCAATCTTAGTTATTTTAAAGAATCATCAAGTTTTTTATCATACCTCGTGGACACATTGGGATAAAAGTTTCCATCCCAAACAAAAAAACAACACTTCAAAAACTTATAAAATCTGGCGTCAATTTCTTGAAGAAAAATGCAAACATATCTTTACGGTAACTAAGCAAAGTAAGAATCAATTATTAACAAATTATAATTTACATAATGAGAAAATAAGTGTTGTTTACCATGCATTGGATTCTGTTTTTGAAACTGAGTTTACAACAAATAAAAAACCGCTTAGTTTTATTTATTTTGGGCGATTAGTACCCCAAAAAGGACTTAAGGAAGTGCTAGATTTTTTTTCTAAGCAAAAGAAAGCTAGACTAACAATTATTGGTGATGGAAAAGAAAAAGAACTTGTAAAATCTATTGCTGACCAGTATGATACTATTGAATTTATACCCTATACTTCTAATAAGCATAAACTAGTAAAACTATTAAGTACACAAGAATACTTAGTTTTAAATTCAAAACGAAATAGTAAATGGGAAGAACTCTTTGGCCTAGCTATAATTGAATCTATGGCGCAAGGTGTTATACCGATTGCAACTAATCATTCTGGTCCCAAAGAAATTATTACAAAAGATGTAGGTTTTTTATGTGATGAAGGTAATATTACCTCTGTTATTTCAGAAAGGATTAAAATCAATTATTTTGATAAAAACATGTCTGAAAAAGCTAAAGAAAAGGCAAAATATTATCTTGAAGAATCAATTGCTCAAAGATGGAAAATAATTTTAAACTAATATGTTAGACGTCAGTTGCATTATAATTAACTACAATACTTCTAAATATACTTTTGAAGCGGTAGTCTCTTTATTAGATACACATAATAATACTATTAAATTTGAAATCATTGTTGTCGATAATGCATCAAAAGAAGAAGATTATATATCTTTAAAATCAAGTTTAAAAAAGCTGAATAAAAATAACTTACAATTAATTAGAAGTACTATAAATACCGGGTTTGGTGGCGGAAATATGCTTGGGGTAGCGCATGCTTCTCCAACTAAATACTATGCTTTTATAAATAATGATACCTTACAAGTGAGTGATAATTGCCTAAAGCATTTAAAGGATTTTATGGAAACAGAGCCAGATGCAGGATTGTGCTCGCCACAGATGTTAGATGAACACAAAAACTTCAGGGTAACTATAGACCATTTTTCTTCCTTACAACGCGAAATTTTAAGGCGCCCATTACTAGAAACATTATTTCCTAAAACTTATCTTAATAGAAAAATAGAATATACAGAGCCTACTAAAGTGCATTATGTTCAAGGTTCTTTTATGTTTATTGGTTCTAGTGACTTTCATGAAATTGGGGGTTTTGACACCAACCTATTTTTATTTTACGAAGAATCTGATATTTCGAGACGTTTATTAAAACAAAAACATAAATACACCTACTTGATTCCCTCACTTAAATATATTCATTATAAGAGTGCGAGTATTAAAAAGAATATTGAAATTAAGATAGAACAAAAAATTTCATTACTTTATTATACAAAAAAACATTATGGATGGTGGCATTGGAAAATATTGAATCTTTATTATATCATCAGATACTTTTTTACATCCATATTTAAACCAAAATATTGGAAACTATTTATAATTCTTTTATCGGGAGCACCATTATCAAAATCACTAAAAGAAAAATAAAATCTATTATTTCTGAGTTAATAATGAATTAAAACAGATCATCATAACTAATCAAATCCTGTTGATATAATAAAAAAAGAATTAATTATTTAGAATATTATTAAATGATTTAATTTTAAAATAACATTACATAATGATAAAAATAGCATCTGTCTCTTATACACATCTCCGAGCCCACGAGACGTAG
>CAJXVL010000272.1 GCA_913061205.1 uncultured Flavobacteriaceae bacterium
ACGAGATTCCTCTACGTCTCGTGGGCTCGGAGATGTGTATAAGAGACAGGTTCGCAATAACGGTGCAATAGAAGGCGTTAAAAACCTTGAAGGAATCACTGATATAGGTTTTAGTGTAGAGGAAGTCACACAACAGTAATTTATGGCCAAGCTTAAAACAACAAATAAAACTCAAACTAATAATTTTAAACGTCACATTAAAACGTTTTGGAAATTACTCATATTTGGTGTTTTTGTTATTTTTTTTATATTCTTATTGGCATCTTGGGGGGTGTTTGGGATGCTTCCTGATGAAACTAGTCTAGAAAATCCTGAAAAAAATTTAGCGACTAAAATCATTGGCTCTGATGGAGTTATATTAGGGAAGTTCTATAAAGAAAATAGAACTCCTATAGAATATGCAGATTTGCCGCCTTATTTAATAAATGCACTAATCGCAACTGAAGATGTTAGGTTTTTTGACCATTCTGGTATTGATGCCAGAGGTACTTTAAGAGCTTTCGCATTTTTAGGAACTAAGGGGGGCGCCAGCACTATTACGCAACAATTAGCAAAATTATTCTTTACTGAGAACGTATCTAAAAGTAAATTAGAAAGGGGGACTCAAAAAATTAAAGAGTGGATTATAGCTACTAGGCTAGAAAGGCGTTATACAAAAGAAGAGATACTTACCATGTATTTCAATGAATATGATTTTTTAAACCAAGCCATCGGGATAGAATCTGCTGCTCATATTTATTTTGATAAAGCACCACCAGAATTAACAATTACAGAATCTGCTATTTTAGTAGGAATGTTTAAAAACTCCTCCCTTTATAATCCAATCCGTAATCCTGTTGGAGTGAGAAATAGAAGGAATGTAGTACTGAGCCAGATGGCTAAGTATGATTTTATTTCTGAAGAAATAAAAGATTCAATTCAGGCAACAGAATTAGAAATCACTTTTACACCACAAGGACATGATGAAGGAATAGCAACTTACTTTAGAGAATACGCTCGGAAATTTATGCACAATTGGATTAAAGAAAATCCTAAAACCGATGGCTCTGAGTATAACATATATAGCGATGGTTTAAAAATCTATACAACTATAGATTCCAAAATGCAGGAATATGCTGAAGCAGCCGTAGATCAACATATGAGAAATCTACAATTAGAATTTGACAAACAAAACAAAAAGAATGAACTAGCACCCTTTCGAGATGTCACTGAAGATGAAGTAGATCATATTCTAAATTCTGCAATGAAAAGAAGTGATCGATGGAGAGAAATGAAAAAACAAGGAAAAACAAAGGAAGAAATTATAAAAAGTTTTTCTGTAAAAACTAAAATGCGAATTTTTACTTGGAGTGGTGATATCGATACCTTGATGACTCCAATGGATTCTATTCGATACCATAAGTCAATACTTCAAGCTTCATTAATGTCTATGACACCACAAACTGGAGAAGTAAAAGCATGGGTAGGTGGTATTAATTATAAATATTTTAAATACGATATGGTTAAAAAAGGAAAGCGTCAAATAGGCTCTACTTTTAAACCTTTCGTATACGCTACCGTAATTGATCAAATGCATATGTCACCTTGTGATACGTTGCCAAATACTTTGCATACCATAGCGGCAGGAAAATATGGATTAATTGACCCGTGGACCCCTAAAAATTCAGGAGATAAATATGGAGGAATGGTCTCCTTAAAAGATGCTTTGGCACAATCCATAAATACAGTTACAGCGAGACTAATTGATCGTGTTGGTCCTAAACCTGTATTGGATTTAGTAAGTAAAATGGGAGTCGATACAAGAAATATTTTAGAAGTTCCTTCAATTGCTCTTGGTACTCCAGACGTTTCTTTATTTGAAATGGTGGGTTCCTATAGTACTTTTGCTAACCAAGGAGTTTATATTAAACCTTCGTTAATAACAAGAATTGAAGATAAAAACAGTAGTATATTATATCAGAATATACCAGAAACTAAAGATGTTCTAAGTGAAGAAGCTGCTTATGTTACTATTAGTTTAATGGAAGGAGTTA
>CAJXVL010000273.1 GCA_913061205.1 uncultured Flavobacteriaceae bacterium
GAAGCTTTTGCTAAGTTTGGTTCTGATCTTGATGCAGCTACTTTAAGTGTTATAGAAAAGGGTAAGCGTAACGTTGAAATTTTAAAACAAGCTCAAAACGATCCATTTACAGTTGAAGATCAAATTGCAATTATTTATGCAGGATCTAAAAATTTATTACGTAACGTGCCTGTTAATAAGGTGAAAGAATTTGAAAGAGATTTCATTGAATATTTAAATGCAAAACACAGAGATACTTTAAACACGTTAAAAGTTGGTAAGCTAACAGATGAAGCAGTTGGAGTATTGTCAAAAGTTGCTAAAGATATTGCAGCTAATTATAATTAAAATTAGCATTCAGTAGGTTTAAAATACGATTTACTAAATACCGAATACTTAATAGAATGGCAAATTTAAAAGAAATACGTAACAGAATATCTTCGGTATCTTCAACGATGCAGATTACTAGTGCTATGAAAATGGTATCTGCTGCCAAATTGAAAAAAGCTCAAGATGCAATTACAACAATGCGTCCTTATGCTGATAAGCAAACCGAATTATTACAAAGTTTAAGCGCAAGTTTAGATGGTGATATTGGGAGTGATTATACAGACGAAAGAGCTATAAATAAAGTTTTAATAGTTGCTATTTCTTCTAATCGTGGATTAGCTGGTGCGTTTAATTCAAATATTGTAAAAAGCGCTTTATTTTTAATTAATGACACCTATAAAGGAAAACAAGTCGATCTTTTTACTTTAGGTAAAAAAGCAAATGACGTATTATCTAAAGACCAAACAATTTTAGAAAATAATACAGCGATTTTCGATGACTTAACTTTCGCTAATAATGCTGAAATTGCACAAAAATTAATGGATTTATTTACAAATGGTTCTTATGATAAGATTGTTTTAGTTTATAATAAATTCAAAAATGCCGCAACACAAATTATCATAAATGAGCAATTTCTACCAATTGTTTCCGATCAAAATAAGGATGAAAAAGTAGAAACAACAGATTATATTTTTGAGCCATCAAAATCAAAAATCGTTGAAGAATTAATCCCTAAAAGCTTAAAAATGCAACTTTTTAAAGCGTTAAGAGATTCTTCTGCAAGTGAGCACGGTGCTCGTATGACAGCAATGCACAAAGCAACTGATAATGCAACCGAATTACGTGATGCCTTAAAATTACAATACAACAAAGCTAGACAAGCGTCTATTACTAACGAAATATTAGAAATCGTTGGAGGTGCTGAGGCATTGGCTGGATAAATTTTAAAACACAGTATATAAAAAAAGCCTTTTGAATTATTCAAGAGGCTTTTTAGTTTTCTTTAAAATAGATCTTAACTAATGACAGTTAATATTAATAATACATTTTGTAGATTTAATGTGTTGAAGTTTTAATTAAAATCATGAAAATATCTATAAAAAAGTATAATTTTTTAGCTTTATTGATAAGTGCAATAATTCTCCTAAGTATAAGTGCTAGTTGTGGTACTTGTAAAACGGAAAAAGAATCTTTTGTATTAACACAAAACACTCCATTTACTGTTAAAAACAGCTATTGTCAAAAGTGGGTTGCTGGCATAAAAGAGGGAGGTTCAGGATTAAATATTTATGCTATTATTAATGATATATCAGAAGGAGTGACTCTAAAAGAGTTTTATTTTAGAGGCAAAAGTGTCGATGTAAAAACTTCTAAGGATCCTATTTTTAGAGGTTATTATAAAAATGATATAAATAAGGGAGTTATAATGGATAACAATTCAATAATTGAAGCGGCTAATACTCCACCTAAGATTTCTCCTTTTAAATTAGAAAATAATGAAGCAATTTTAAGTTATGATTATAATAACAAAGTCTATTATCATAAAATTTTAAATATCGAAGAAAAACAAATAATAGCCTACCCTTCAATGGCACCTGATAATAAATTATAACAGTACAATACCCTTGGAAATTTAATACTTTTAAATTATAAAATAAAAAGAATTGAACGTTTTTAAAAAGCTCTTTAAACAAACATTTATATATGGT